>NZ_JBSSCT010000001.1:0-65000 GCF_054060035.1 Bradyrhizobium sp. USDA 3262 | reverse complement strand
AAATGGACCCGGTGACCGCAAAGCTTTCGCAGGACGCCAAGCCGGATCCGAAGATCGTTGCCCAGCTCGAGGGCATCGCCAAGAAGAACGGCTTCGCCAGCTATGACGAGTACAACAACGTCGTCGACAACATCTCGCTGGTGCTCGGCGGCTTCGATCCGCAAACCAAGAAATATGTCGGTCCCGAGGCCGTGCTGAAGGCGCAGATTGCCCAGGTCCAGGCCGACAAGAAGATGTCGGCCAAGGACAAGAAGGATGCGCTCGCCGACCTCAACGACGCCCTGAAGTCGCCGCTGCCCGCGGTCGAGAACAAGGGCAATATCGATGTCGTGACCAAGAGCTACGACAAGCTGATGGAAGAGTTCGGCGGCAGCGACGACAATTAATGCGTCGCATGATCTCGCCGGAAAACCGCTTCGCACTTTTCCGGATCATGCCCTGAGCCGTCAACCGAATCAAAAATGAGCCCCGGAGAAATTCTCCGGGGCTTTTGTCTTTTCTCCCTCTCCCCGCTCTTGCGGGGAGAGGTTGGGGTGAGGGGCTCGTGCCGCAAAGGCGGTAAGAGGTCATTCGCGGCGGCTCCCCCTCATCCGGATTGCATTCTTCGATGCAATCCGACTTCTCCCCGCAGGCGGGGAGAAGTGGTGGAGTTAGGTGCGCGTGCGCATCCGCATCATGAAGCTGTCGAACGAGAGCTCGGCGACCTGCATCCAGGCCAGCGATTCGTTGCGATAAGCGGCGAGGCTCGCATGCATCTTGCCGAAATGCGGGTTGCTCTTGGAAAGATCCGCGTAGATCTCGTTGGCCGCGTTGTAGCAGGCTTCCAGCACTTCCTGCGGGAACGGCCGCAACTGCGCGCCGGCAACGATCAGGCGCTTCAGCGCCGGCGGGTTGACCGCGTCATATTTGCCGGTCACCCAGGTGAAGGTGTCCTCGGAGGCCGCCTGGATCGCGGCCTGATAGTGCTTCGGCAGCGCGTTCCACTTGTCCTTGTTCATCACATTGTGGCCCTGGCCGGTGCCTTCCCACCAGCCGGGGTAGTAGTAGAACTTCGCGACCTTGACGAAGCCGAGCTTCTCGTCATCATACGGCCCGACCCATTCGGCGGCGTCGATTGTGCCTTTTTCCAGCGCCGGATAGATGTCGCCGCCGGCGATCTGCTGCGGCACCCCGCCGACCTTGGCGATGATGGTGCCGGCGAAGCCGCCGACCCGGAATTTCAAGCCCTGGAAATCCGCCATCGACTTGATCTCCTTCCGGAACCAGCCGCCCATCTGGGCGCCGGTCGAGCCGGTCGGAATGCCGATGCAGTTGAATTCTGCGAGCAAATTGTTGAGCAGATCGGTGCCGCCGCCCCATTGCAGCCAGGAAATGTGCTGGCGCGTGTTGAGGCCGAACGGCAGCGACGTGCCGAAGGTGAAGGCGGGATTCTTGCCCCAGTAATAATACAGCGCGGTGTTGCCCATCTCGACCGTGCCGTTGGAGACGGCGTCCAGCACCTGCAGGCCGGGCACGATCTCGCCGGCGGCGAACGACTGGATCTGGAAGCGGTTGTCGGTGATCTCGGCGACGCGCTTGCAGAAGAATTCACACCCGCCATAGAGCGTATCGAGCGCCTTCGGCCAGCTCGCCGCGAGCCGCCACCTGACCTCGGGCATCGATTGCGCGACCGCGGGCGCGGCGACCGCCGTCGCAGCCAGCCCGACGCCGCCTGCCTTCAAGAATTCACGACGCTTCATGCGTATCCCTCCTGTGTGCCGATACCTCGACAAGGGGAACGATCTTGGTGTCGTCTTTCTTCGCCGATCGATCGACGTTCTGTGATGAATGTGTCCGGTGGCCCTCGACGGGCTCTTGTTGTGGAAATCCGAGTTTCCGGTTCCGCCGGTCAGGATGATCGTTTGCCGGAGGAAATCAAGCGCCTGCCTTCGTTGCAGGTGCGAAGGACAATCGGCGCTGTCGGTCTCATCTGATACCCGCCGCGATGGCTGCCGGCCTTGCCGCGATCTGCTACGCAGGGTGGGTGGGTTGATGGGAGTTCCAGGACATGGCCAACAAGAAAGTTGTGGTTGCCGGCGCGACCGGCCTCGTGGGCAACGCCGCCTTGCGACACTTCGGCGCATCCGACGATTGCGAGCGCATTGCGCTGTCGCGCCGCAAGCCACGCGATCTCTACGGTGCACGGCATGTGCGAATCGATCTCACCAGCGCGGAGGATTGCCGTCGCGCCGCGGCCGAGCTCGGCGGCGCAACGCACCTGATCTACGCCGCGCTCTATGAGGCGCCCAGCCTGGTCGATGGCTGGCGCGATGCCGGGCAGATCGAAACCAACGACCGGATGCTGCGCAATTTGATGGGCGTGCTCGAACCCGTCGCGCCCGATCTCAAGCATGTCGCGCTGCTACAGGGCACCAAGGCCTATGGCGTGCATGTCCGGCCGCTCACGGTGCCGGCGCGCGAGGGCCGTTCCGAAATGTACGAGCAGCCGAATTTCTATTGGGCGCAGGAGAATTTCCTGCGCGAGCTGCAGCGGGGCAAGAGCTGGCACTGGAGCATCCTGCGCCCGGTCTTGATCATCGGCGAAGCCATGGGCGGCGCGATGGACCTGATCCCGCCGCTCGGCGTCTACGCCGCGGTGTTGCGCGCGCAGGGCAGGCCGCTGGATTATCCGGGCGGCGCGCCGCGCGTCGCGCAGGCGGTCGATGTCGATCTGCTGGCACGCGCGATCGCCTGGTCGGGCGACGCCGAGGCTGCGCGCAATGAAGCGTTCAACGTCACCAATGGCGACGTCTTCACCTGGGAAAATATCTGGCCGGCGGTATCGGATGCGCTTGAGATGACGCCGGGCCGGCACGTGCCGCTGTCGCTGGCGCAGAGCTGGCCGCCATGGATCGCGTCGTGGGACGAGTTGCGCAGGAAGCACGACCTGATCGCGCCCGGCCTGGAGGAATTCGTCGGCCTGTCGTTCCAATATGCCGATTACAGCATGCGCTACGGACAGACTGAGTCGGGTCCGCCGTCGATCGTCTCGACGGTGAAGATCAACCAGGCCGGCTTCACCGAGATGATGGATACCGAGGCGATGTTCCACAAATGGTTCAGGCTGGCGAAAGCGAGCCGGCTGCTGCCGTAAGTCGTTCAGCCTGCGCTCTCTCTACTCCCTCTCCCCGTTCTTACGGGGAGAGGGTCGGGGTGAGGGGCCTCCATCCGGCGAGCGCTTTGCTTCTTGTTGATGAGCGTGCCTTGCCCCTCACCCGGATCGCATCGTGCGATGCGATCCGACCTCTCCCCGCAAAAGCGCGGGGAGAGGTGAAGGCCATCCCGTCGTTCGAGTGTCAGCGCGAAAACGCCTGCTCCATCGCCTTGCGCGTCTTGATCGTGTCGTTCGTCTCGTCGACCTCGACATCGCTCCAGCGCACGACAGCGCCATGGGCGACGTCGCTCTTCAGCTTGACGCGATGGGCAAGCCCGATCGGCAATGCGCCGGCGGCGAGGCTGGCGGCGGCGGGCATCAGCTTGCCCCACACCGTGTAGCCGCCTTCGCCGTCGAGCATCTCGCCGGCGCGCAGATTGCGCTTGGCCACCGACGCGACGTCGCCGCGGAAGCCGCGCGGCTGCCCGGTCGGCTCGTTGCGCAGCGCCGCCGACAGCACGGAGATGTTCAGCTCGAGTCCGATCAGGTGATACGGCTTGTACATCGCCGCATAGTGGCCGGAGGCGTCGGTCTTGAGGCCATACTGCTTGAAGCAATCGGCGGCATAATCGTTGGGCGCTTCCAGCACCACATAAACGCCCCAGCGCAAATCGCGAAACACCGGACGGCCGTCGCGCTCCAGCGACGACACCACTTCGACGATGCCGGATTTCTCCAGCACGCCGCCCTTGTCGCGCGGCCGCATCACATGCGGCAGGTCGTCGACGCCGCAGGGCGGAAACAGCAATCCCTCCGACGGCACGTCGAGGGTGCAGGCATTGGCGATCGCCGCCATCTCGATCGCGGATTTGGTGCCGTCGAGGAAGGAGTTGAACATCTGCGGGTTCATGCCGGCGGATTGCGCCTCGCCGGCGGTGAGCCCGTAATGCTGCCACACGCCCTCCGGCGTGACATCGTGATAGGCCGGCAGGTACTTCGTGCCCTTGCCGGCGGCCACGACGCGGAAGCCTGTCGCGCGCGCCCAGTCGACCATCTCGGCCGTCAGCGCCGGCTGATCGCCATAGGCAAGCGAATAGACCACGCCGGCCTTGCGTGCCTCCTCGGCGAGCAGCGGCCCCGCCAGCACATCGGCCTCGACATTGACCATCACGACATGTTTGCCGGCGGCTATCGCCGCGCGGGCATGGCGGATGCCGACGGCGGGATTGCCGGTCGCTTCCACCACGACATCGAATGCGCCGCCGGCGATCGCGCGTGCACCGTCGTCGGTAAAGGTGGTGGCACTGATCCGCGCGTCGTCCCAGCCGACGGTGCGGCACGCCTCGCGGGCGCGGTCGCGGTCGAGATCGACGATCACGGGCACCTCAAGCCCCGGCGTGTGCGGCACCTGCGACAGGAACATCGAGCCGAATTTTCCGGCGCCGATCAGGACGACGCGCACCGGCTTGCCGGCGGCGGCGCGGGTTTTGAGGAGGTGATGCAGGTTCATGATGCTTTCCAAACAAAAGGGTCGTTCCGGGGCGCGTGAAACGCGAACCCGGAACCTCGAGATTCCCAGATGCGCAATTGCGCATCTGCGGTTCGACGCTAACGTGCCGCTCCGGAATGACGGCCGATTCTTACTCCGCCGCTTGGCGCGGTGCACGGGCGAGCCGCAGCAGCGCGTCGTCGGCGACGGTTTGGATCGGCGTGAAGTCGCGGTGCGCGATGTAGTCGGGCCGCGTCGGGGTGCGGATGTAGTTCGAGACCGCGTTCAGCGTCAGGTAGACGATCTTGCGCGGGTAGGGCGTGATGTTGCCGCTCGATCCGTGCACCAGATTGCCGTGGAACATCAGCATGCCGCCGGGCTTGCCGGTCGGCGCGACGATGCCGCCCTGCTTGACGAGGCGGGTCACCGTTTCCTCGTCCAGCGTCCACAGCGGGTAGGATGTGGTTTCGAGATCGTGCGAGGCCTTCAAATCGCCGGCGGTCTGGCTCTGCGGCACCAGCATCAGCGGGCCGTTGATCGGCATCACCTCGTCGAGGAAGATCGCGATGTTCATCGCGCGCGGTTCCGGCATGCCGTCATCGCGCTTCCAGGTGCCGTAGTCCTGGTGCCACTGCCAGACGTCGCCGGTGAAGGCCGCCTTCGCGTTGATCTTGAACTGATGCATGTAGACCTTCTCACCGAACAGCTGCTCGATGGGGTCGATCATGCGCGGATGCGCGCCGAGGAGCCCGAACGCCTCATTGTAGAGATGCGCGGCAAAGGCCGTGCGCGGCGCCCCGCTCTTCTCGCGCCACACCTCGGGGCGATTGGCGTCATAGATCGAGACCGCCTCGCGCGCGAGGAAATCGACCTCTTCCTGGCTGAACAGCTCGGGCAGGAACAGCCAGCCTTCGCGATGGAAAAATTCGACCTGCTCTTGGGTCAGTTTCATGGTGCTTTCCTCCTGTTGTTATTCTGTCTCCCCTCATGGTGAGGAGCGCGCCTTCGCGCGTCTCGAACCATGAGGCCTCGCTGGCTCATCCTTCGAGACGCGGCTTGCGCCGCTCCTCAGGATGAGGTCGGCCGGCGGTTCACGCCGCCACGTCGATTGCCCTCAGCTTCTCCTCGGTCATCCGCCCTGCCGTCTGCGCATGCGCGAGCGCCGCGGCTTCTGCCGCTGCGGCATTGCCGGAAAAAACATGCGCGGCGATGGTCTCGTGCTCGGTCCAGGCGCTGCCGCGGTAATCGAGCTCGGCGAGCACGGTCGCCATCGACCGGCGCATATGCGGCCATTGCGGCGCGATCATCTCCTCGATCGCGGAATTGCCGGCGAGGCGATAGATCGCGCTGTGGAAATCGACGTCGAGTGCGATCAGGCGCGCCAGCGGCGTGCCGTCGTCGACCGCGCGTCCGGCTTCGAGCGCGGCTTCGAGTTGCGCGCGGGCCGCGGCATCCTCCTTGACACGCAAAGCGGCAAGCCGCGCCGCCAGCGCATCGATGGCGCCGCGGACTTCATAGAGTTCGCGGATGCGCTGCGGATCGAGTTGCGTCACCTCGAAGCCGCGTTTGCCGCTCTCGGCGACAAGGCCCTGGCGATGCAACAGATGCAGGGCGTGCGAAATCGGCTGGCGCGAGACGCCGAGCCGATCGGCAAGTTCGTTCTGGGTGATGCGCTGGCCAGGCAGCAGCGTGCGGTCGATGATCGCTTCGAGCAGTCGCCCGTAGACCTGGTCGATGAGGTTTGGAAGCGGATCCAACGGGATCATAATGACCGTCCAAATTGGAATACGGAATTCCGTGTTCGAAATTGAGCCTACTGCGGGTCATGGAAGCGGTCAAGGCGGGAGGACAGCGAAATACTAAGCGATTGAAATAACAATGATTTATGAGGCGGCCGGAGAGGTGGCACGGCCGCCCCGTGCATCCGGCGGAGGTCTAATCAAGTGAGGTGAGCGCATAGGTTAGGCTCCCTCCCCGTGCGGGGGAGGGTTGGGGACCCCGGGCGCCGGCGCTAAAGATTGGCGCGCTGTTTCAAAGGATGCTGCTGCGCCTCCGCGCCCCGTTACTTCGCCTTGCCCAGCTCCATCAGCGTCCGCGTCATCAGATAGAGCCGCGGCACGATCGAGTTGGTGTCGATGTATTCGTCGCGCGCGTGATAGCCCCAGCCGGCGAGGCCGAAGCTTTCGACCACGACGGCCTTGCCGCTGCGCGCGGCGTAGCCGGCGTCGGTCGCGCCGCCGGTCATTTCCGCGATGTCGAGCGTGCGCCCGAGCTCGGTGTAGATCGCCTGTCCTTGCCTGGCGAGCGCGCGGCCGCGATCATCGGCGACGAAGGGTGGACGGCCCGCGACGACCTTCACGGTCACCTCGGTGTCCGCGATCAGTCTGTTCTTCACCTTCTCGTCGAGCGCCGCCTGCAGCTTTTGCACGCCGTCGGGAATGGTGAGGCGGATGTCGGCACCGGCGGTGGCGTGATCGGGGATCTGGTTGCGCACGGTGCCGGCCTTCGCGGTGGTCCAGTTCAGCTGCGTGCCCGGAATCGATTTCGCGACGTCCTGGGTCTGCAGCAATTGATGCGCGAGCTCGATTAGCGCGTTGCGGCCGAGCTGCGGCGCCGCGCCGGCATGCGAGGCCTTGCCCTTGACATCGATCGTGCCGGTGGCGGTGCCGCTGGCGCCGAGCAGCAGGCTCTCATTCTTGGCCACCGGCGGCGCCACCGTCGGCTCGCAGGACAGCACCACATCGTGCTGGTCGGCGAGCTCAGCAATCATCTCGCCGGAGCCGATCGAGCCGACCTCCTCATCCGGATTGAACGACACCGTGAGCTTGGCGTAGTCGCGCCAGCCCGCATCGTTCAGGATCTTCAGCGAATGCAGGATGACGGCGATGCCGCCCTTGTCGTCGGCAATGCCGGGCCCATAGATTCTGGTGCCGTCGACCTTGTAGGGCTGGGTGTCGAGGATGCCGTGCTCGTACACCGTATCCATATGCGCGATCAGCATCAGCTTCCTGCTGCCGCTGCCTTCGAAGGTGCCGATCACCATGTCGGCACCGGCGCCCTTCGTGGTCTTGCGGCGTTCGGTCCTGGCGCCGAGCGCCTTCAGCCGTGCCTCGGTGTAGTCGGCAATCTTCTTCAGGCCTTCGACATCGCTGGAGCCCGACTCGATCAGCACCATGTCGTGCAGGCTCTCGATCACCGCCGGCTGGGCCTGCTCGGCGGCCGCACGCAGTTTTTCGTCTGCGGCGGCAAAGGCGGACGAGGAGGCAAGGGCGAGCAGGCCGGCCGACGCGAGCAATTTGATGGATAGTTTCATGATTGTCCTCCCTGTGCAGGAAGACACTAGCATTGCGACTTTGCTGCCTCCAGCTGCGTCAGCTGCGCTCAAGCACCTCGACATCGAAGGTCTCGATCTCCGAGGCATCGGCGGTCGCATCGATCGCCGCGATCCGGTCGCCTGAGATCGTGACCCGCAGCACGATGCGCAGCGCGCCGCCGAAGATGACGGCAACGCCGATCGCGCCGTCGACCAGCGCGGGCTTCGCCGCCTGCGCGCGTCCCTTGAAGCTTTCGGCCACCGCTGCGGCGCCGCGGATGACCGGCAGCGAGCCGAGCCGCTGCGCGGCCTGATCGGCGCGCACCACGACATCCGGCGCCAGCACGGCCAGCAGCCCTTCGAAATCGCCGTTGCGGGACGCGGCAAGAAAGGCCTCGACGATGCCGCGCTGCCGGCTGAGATCGGCATCCGGTGCGGGGGGCGTACCCTGCACGCGACGCCTGGCACGGCTGGCGAGCTGCCGCGCGGCGGCCGGCGTGCGGCCGACGATCGGCGCGATCTCCTCGAACGGCACCGCGAACATGTCGTGCAGCACGAAAGCCAGCCGTTCGGCCGGCGCCAGCGTTTCCAGCACCACGAGCAACGCCGCGCCGACGGAATCGGCCATCTCGGTCTCGCGCTCGGACGGATTGTCCGCGACCGGCTCCGGCACATGGGGGCCGATCGGCTCCTCGCGGCGCGATTTGCGCGAGCGCAGCATGTCGAGGCAGATCCGCGCGATCACCGTGGTCAGCCATCCCCCGAGATTGTCGACCGCAGCAGCGTCGGTGCGGCCGAGCCGAAGCCAGGTTTCCTGCACGGCATCGTCGACCTCGGCGGTCGAGCCCAGCATGCGGTAAGCCACCGCCCGCAAGCGCGGCCGGTTGGCCTCGAACTGTTCGGTGAGAGAATTTTTCTCGTCCATCGGTCACATTCCCTTTGTCCGCTCCGTCATGGCCATGACGAACGAAACTGCGCCGATGTGACAACAGATCGGCGCGGCGCCGTCAAAAGGCAAATCAGGAGAATGACATGATGAAAGCCCGCATGAACCACCCGGTGATGGTTGTTCCCGAGGCCATGAAGGCGTTGCAGGCGCTGAGCGAGAGCACCAAGCCGGCATTGCCGGAAAAGCTGCTGGAACTGGTGCATCTGCGCGCCAGCCAGATCAATGGCTGCAGCGTCTGCGTCGACATGCACCCGAAACTCGCCCGGCGCGCCGGCGAGACCGACGAGCGGCTGTTCGCGGTCGGCGCCTGGCGCGACGCGCCTTATTTCACCGAGGCCGAGCGCGCCGCGCTGGCGCTGACCGAAGCGGTGACCCGGCTCAGCGACCGCGAGGATCCGGTGACGGACGCGGTGTGGGACGAGGCGGCCAAGCACTTCGACGAACAGCAGCTCGCGTCCCTGGTGCTGGGCATCGCGGCGATCAACGTCTGGAACCGACTGAACGTCGCCGTGCGCCAGCCGGTCGGTGTCTGGAAGGTGTGAGCTCTTCTCCCTCTCCCCGTTCTTACGGGGTCGAGACGAGCGAAGCTCGCTCTTAGAGGGCGGGGTGAGGGGCTCTCTCCGCGAGTGATGCAAATAGTTAGACCTGTACCCCCTCACCCGGATCGCATCTCGCGATGCGATCCGACCTCTCCCCGCAGGCGGGGCGAGGTGAAGAGGGAGGCACTGCTAGCTCGCCAAGAACTCCAGCACGATCTCGGAGTAGCGCTGCGGCGCCTGCTCGAACATCGGATGCGTGGTGCCCGGGATCATTTCGGTGCGCGAACCCTTCACATGCGCGGCGAGGGCGTGCAGCACCTTCGGCAGCACGCCTTTGGTGTTGGCGCCGCCGATGAACAGCGTCGGTGTCTTGATCGCTTCCGCGTCCGCCTTCGAAAATGGCGGGCGCTGGTCGCGGGTCTGGCCGATCAGCGTGGTCGCATTGTCGCGCAACAGCTGCTTGGAGGTTGCCGGAATCCGCTTCCACGCGCCGGGGCCTTCGAGCGCGTCCATGAATATCTGCAGGCCGCCGTCGATATCGCCTTTGGCGATTTCCGCCGCACAGGCCGCGAAGCGTGCTGCCAGCGGTGAGGGGCCCGGCTTGAAATCTGGATCAAGGGTCTCGTCGAGCTCGCCGCCCGGCTCGGCGAGGATCAGCTTGCGCAACAGGTCGGGCCGCCGCTGCGCGGCGCGGAAGCAGATATGACCGCCGCGGGAATGCCCCATCAGGTCGACCGGTCTGGTGTCGAAGGCCTCGATGAAGCCGATCACATCATCGACATGCTGCGCGATCGAATAGGTGTCGCCAACGCCGTCCCACCGCGCCGGGAAGAAATGCCGCAGGCTGACCGCGATCACGCGGTGCCGGCGCGTCAGCGGGCCGAGCACCGCCGACCAGATCCGGAAGTCGCACAGCGAACCGTGCACGCAGACCAGCGGCGGGCCCTCTCCGACATCAAGATAGGGCATATCGAAACCGTTGACGTGGAGGCTGTGCATTTTGGGCTCGCGGAGAGGAGGTAGATGTTGTTGATTTGACCGAAGTTCCCACGGAATTCGGGTGGATAGCAACATTCTCCAAGCCTAGATTCCGGATCAACAGCAAGCTCACGCGAGAGCTGAAGGGAACATCTGGAGCGAGCCATGACCGGCCAGCATTTTGCAATCTTCGAGACCATGATCGGCGCCTGCGGCGTCGTCTGGGGCGAGCACGGCGTTACCGGCGTGCAGCTGCCGATGGGCACCGAGGAGAAGACCCGCAAGCGGATCTTTCAGCGCAACGGCGAGGTCACCGAGGCGGCGCCGCCGGCGGAGGTGCAGCACGCGATCGATGGCATGATCGAGCTGCTCGCCGGCAAGCCGAACGACCTTGCCGACATCGTGCTCGATCTCGACGGCGTGCCGGAATTCAACCGCGGCGTCTACGACATCGCGCGGAAAATTCCGCCCGGCAAGACCATGACCTATGGCGACATCGCCAAGCAGCTCGGCGGCGTCGAGCTGTCGCGTGACGTCGGCCAGGCGCTCGGCCGCAACCCGTGCCCGATCGTGGTGCCCTGCCACCGCGTGCTGGCGGCGGGCAACAAGCCGGGCGGCTTCTCGGCCAATGGCGGCGTGGTCACCAAGCTGAAGATGCTGCAGATCGAAGGCGCGATCGTGAACCACACGCCGAGTTTGTTTGATTGATCTTCTCCCTCTCCCCGTTCTTTACGGGGTCGAGACGAGCGAAGCTCGCTCTTAGAGGGTTGGGGTGAGGGGCTCTCTCCGCGAGGAGGTGTAAGCCGAGAGACCTGTACCCCCCTCACCCGGATAGCATTTTGCTTCGCTGCATGCGACATAGCCGAAACTCCGTTTCGGCGTTCTTCAAGACGGCCGCTGAAAGCGGCCTGTGCCTCTCCCCGCAGGCGGGGCGAGGTAAGCGCAGCAGGAGGCGCTAGCTACACCGTCTCGCACACAAACCCGTTGCCCTTCCGCCTGATCTTGCCAATCGACGGCGAAGGGAAATGCGCCGGGCAGCACAGCGTGTCGGTGTCGCAATAACGCTCCAGGAAACCGCGCCGCGTCTTCGCGGCTTGCGCCTGGTCGACATCGAACTTCGCCGACAGCTCCGGATAATGCGTCTGGATCGGCGAGTGCATCAGATCGCCCGAAAAGACCGCAGCGTCCTTGCCGCGGCCGAAGGCGAAGGCGACGTGGCCCGGCGTGTGGCCGGGCGTCGGCAGGATGCGGGCGTGGTCGCCGATCGCAAAGTCATGGCCGACGATCTCGGCGCGCTTGGCCTCGACCACCGGCAGCACGCTGTCCACGAAAGGCGGGACCTCCGCCTTCGCGTTGCTCTCGGTCCAGTAGTCGAACTCGGCCTTGTCGAACACGTAGCGCGCGTTTGGAAAGGTCGGCACCCAGCGGCCGTTCTCCAGTCGCGTGTTCCAGCCGACGTGATCGACATGCAGATGCGTGCACATCACATAGTCGATGTCACCGACGGAGAAGCCGGCTGACGCCAGACTGCGCAGATAGTTGTCGTCGGTCTTCATGTTCCATTTCGGCCGCGCCGGCCGCGGCTTGTCGTTGCCGATGCAGCTGTCGATCAGGATGGTGTGGTGCGGCGTCTTCACGACATAGGACTGGAACGCCAGGATCAAGGTGTCGCTGTCGTCGAGCGCGCCGGTGGCCTGCATCCAGCCGCGGTTCTCGGCGAGGACTTCCGGCGTCAGCCCGGGCAGCATGTCGTGCGCGGGCAGGAACGTCGTCTCCTGCTCGACGATGCGATGAATGGTGAGATCGCCGGCGGCAAACTTCAGGCTCATGGTGATTCCTTGGCGTTGGTGTTTTCGAGCGAAGTGGAGTCCGGTTCGCGTGAAGAAGACGCGAAAAAAGATTCTAGTGCGCGTCGCGCACGGCGGGAATGATGATGTTGGCGAGGATATCCATCGCCGCAAGGCCTTCCTTCGGCAGCCCGGTACGGCCGTCGTCGGCCCTCACATCAGTGCCCAGGACGGTCAACGCGAGCACAAGGCTCGCGCCGAAGAAATGGAAGAGGGGGAAGCGATCGCGCATCTTGCTTTCCCCCTGCCTTGGCTACGCCGCCGGCGGCGCCGAGATCTTCACCGACGGCCGCTCCAGCATTTTCTGGTAGAAGGCGTCGAGCTTGGGATAGGCCTTGCGCCAGCCGCAATCGGCGAAGCGGAAATCGGCATAGCCGAGCACGCAAACGAGGCCGATCTGCGCGATGTCGAACGACGAGCCGTTCAGCACGTCCGGCCGGTTCTCGAACCGCGCCATGCCGGCCCAGGCCCTATTCCAGTGATCGTCGTGCCAGGCCTGCCACAGCGAGCCCTGCGGCCGCACCATCTTCTCGTAGCGGCACAGCAGCATGGAATCGAGCATGCCGTTGAGCAGGGAGTGATCGGTCTTCAGCTTCCAGCGCCGCGGGCCGTAGCCCGGGATCAGCCGGCCGCCGCCGAGCTCGTTGAGATATTCGACGATGACATAGGAATCGAGGATGACGTCGCCGTGGTCGAGGATCAGCACCGGCAGCTTCTTCAGCGGTGAGATCTTGGAATATTCGTCGTTGGCCGTGCCGGGCGCGACGGTCGCCGGCACCAGCTCGATCTTGTCGATCAGGCCAAGCTCGATCGCCGCGATGCGCACCTTGCGGGCGAACGGAGAGGCGGGAGAGAAGGTGAGTTTCATGAAGATGACCTCGTTTCGCAAACACGGTCGTCATCCTGAGAGACCGTGAATGTATGACTCTCGATGACGCAACGTGCTCGATGTCGTCCCGGCCTAGTGCGCAATTGCGCAAGGGAGCCGGGACCCATAACCACCGAAGGTCATTGTTGCGCGACGCTGGGGCCACAGCCTTCTAACAACTCAACCCTGTGGTTATGGGTCCCGGCTTTCGCCGGGACGACGAGGGGAGAGATTGCGCTGTATCCCCGTCATCCCGCGCAACGGCAAAGCCGTTGCGCGGGATGACGATCCCGTAAACTACGCCCCAACGATTTCCTGGCGCTGCTCGCCGAGGCCTTCGATGCCGAGCGTCACGACATCGCCGACATTGAGGTATTGCGGCGGCTTCATGCCGGTGCCGACGCCGGGCGGGGTGCCTGTCGTGACGATGTCGCCGGGCAGCAGCGTCATGAACTGCGAGACGTAGGAGATGCACTTCGCCATCGTGAAGATCATGGTCGAGGTCGTGCCGGTCTGACGGCGCTGGCCGTTGACGTCGAGCCACATCGACAGCTTCTGCACGTCGGCGATTTCGTCCTTGGTGGCGAGCCACGGGCCGACCGGGCCGAACGTGTCGTGCGACTTGCCCTTGGTCCACTGGCCGAGGCGTTCGATCTGGAAGTTGCGCTCGGAGACGTCGTTGCAGATGCAGTAGCCGGCGACGTGGTTCAGCGCGTCGGCCTCCGAGACGTATTTGGCGCGGGTGCCGATGATGGCGGCGATCTCGACTTCCCAGTCGAGCTTGGTCGAACCGCGCGGCTTCTCGACCGGATCGTTGGGGCCGGACAGCGCGGTATTGGCCTTCAGGAAGAAGATCGGCTCGGACGGGATCGGGTTGCCGGTTTCCTTGGCGTGGTCGGAGTAGTTCAGGCCGATCGCGACGAATTTGGAGATGCCGGTGACGGGGGCGCCGAAGCGCGGCTTGCCGGCGACGGCGGGCAGGGAGGCAGGATCGAGGGCAGCAAGCTTCTTCAGCGACTCCGGCGTGTAGGCATCGCCGGTCAGGTCCTTCAGATGGGCCGAGAGGTCGCGGAGCTGGCCGGATTTGTCGATGAGACCGGGCTTTTCCGCACCCTTTTCGCCATAACGAACAAGCTTCATGTTGATCACTCCCTACGATGTCCTGAGGATTGTTACTGGTATACCTCGACACGCTTCATGGAACAGCGCGCCGGGAAATTCAACCGCTTCACAGCCATGGCATTGCAGCCATCACCTTCCGGGGTGGCCGCTTTGAGCCCTTCGATCGTCGGTCATGATCGCGGATGGGGCGCCGCCAGCATCCGCGTGAACATCTCTTCCAGCAGCCGGCACGGTGGCTCGGGATCGCGCGTGCCCGCGACGATCGCATCGTCGGCCACGGCATGCATCCCGTCGAACACGATCAGCGCCGCGCTGCGGGCGTCCGGGAAAGCCCAGACGCCGGCTGTCCTGCCATCCTCCAGCACGGCGACGACCTGGGCGATCACGTCGTCCTTTTCTTGCGACTGCCGCTGATGATGCGGGAAGTCGTGAAACACGACGTCATGCAGCTCGACATTGGCGAGATAGGTTCCGACGGCACCGCGCAGCCAGGCCGACAGCCGTCCGGGATGATCGTCCGCGGCGCGCTCGGCGATCGCCGCCGCCACCCGGGCGAGGAAGTCCTGCGCGAAGCGCGTACGCAGGGCGATGATCACATCCGCCTTGGTCGCGAAGTAATGGTAGAAGGTGCCCTTCGCGACGCCGGCCCGGGCGGCGATGTCGTCGATCGTGGTGGCCTCGATGCCCTTCGCGATGAAGAGGGCCGCCGCAGCCGACATCAGGTCGTCGACCCTGACCTCGGCGGGCTGGGTCCGTCTCCAGCGTTGCGCCGCGCCGCGCGTGGCTGCTGCCTGCCGCTTCCCGATCATACCGTCAGCATCCATCCGTACCTGATATCCGATTCTTGGATCGCATATTTAGAATGACTTTGAAATGGCTTAGATACATTGACCGACCGTCAGTCGATAGATATTTCTGCCGGCGGCCGTCCGGGTCTGCGCGATCGGCACGGTCTGGCGTCGTCATCATGAGGAAGCTTCCATGAAATTCTTTCGCGAGGCCGAGCCCGGCATCTTCATCGCAACCGGCCGTCTGCAGACCGAGCAGGACGGCTGCGACTGGACCGCGGAATACAGCGAGCTGCTTGCCGCGGACCGTCCGATTGCCGTGATCGTCAACGTCAACGATCAGCCGGAGGTCGCCGCCGGCAAGCCGATGGTGCTGTGGATGAAGGCGCGCAAGGCCGAGCTCGGCCGGTTGATCCGGGTCACCATCTATATCGCCGATGACGAGGAGGAGCGCGCCGAGCTCGAGCGCAATCTTCCCGGACGGGCCAAGGCCTTGCCCTATCCGGCCGCGATCGCCGCCAGCGAGGCGGACGCGCTCTTCCTCGCGCGCGCCAGTTTGATCTAGGAAACGAGGCTGGATAAAACTGCGCTCCCTCTCCCGCTAGCGGGCAGGGCTATCGCATTTCGTGGCGGTGCCCTCGTGGCCATCCTTCGAGACGCCCGCCTTCGGCGGGCTCTTCAGGATGAGGTCTTGTTTTGCGGCACAACAGTAGACCCTCATGGTGAGGAGCGCCGCTTGCGGCGCGTCTCGAACCACGAGGCCCAGCACTTGCGCGGTCGCCAAGGGGCATATGCGATAGCCCTGCGCTTGCGGGGGAAGGCTGGGGTGGGTCTCGCCGCGAGTCACCTGGTGGAGAGAGCCTCCACCCGCCGCGCTCTGGCGCGCAAGTGCGCTGCCGAGCGCGTCGACCTAAGAGCGAGCTTCGCTCGTCTCGACCCCGCAAGCGGGAGAGGTGCAGCGAATCTGTTGCGACACTGATTCAACCGAGAAACATCACGCTCTATGCCTCCAGCGCGATGAACCTGAACGCGTCGCCATCACGTCTGATGTGGCCGGCGTTGAAATGCCCGCCGATCACCAGCGTCGGCGTGTCGGCAAAGCGCGAGAACAATTCGCGCCGCGTCGCGGCCGATTGCTTCTGGTCGGAGTCCGCGGTCGACGACCAGTCGAGGTGGTACATCTGACAGGGATGATGCGCGACATCGCCGGTCAAGAGGCCTTCCTCGCCGCCGGACCTGATGTGGATGCTCATATGGCCGGGGCTGTGACCTGGCGTCGGGATCAGCGTGATCTCCTCGGTCAGGCGGTGGTCGCTCGACACCAGCTCCGCTTTGCCGGCATCCGCGATCGGCTTCACCGAATCGGCGAACACAGCGGCATGCGCGGGATCGTCGCTATGGTCACGCCAGTGCTCGTATTCGGTCTTGCCGAACACGTAGCGCGCATTGGCGAAGGTCGGCACCCATTTGCCGCCGACGAGTTTTGTGTTCCAGCCGACATGGTCGACGTGCAGATGCGTGCACAGCACGGTGTCGATGGTGTCGGGCGCAAATCCGGTCGCGGCCAGTTTTTCCAGGAACGGATCGCTGCGGTTGTTCCAGGTCGGCACATTGCGGCCCTGCTTGTCGTTGCCGAGCCCGGTGTCGACGATGATGCGGTGCTCCGGCGTCTCCACCAGCAGCGAATGGATCGACATTTTCAGCCGGCCCTCCTCATTGGCGAAATGCGGGATCAGCCAGGGCAGGCTCTGGATCTCCTCCCGGCCGGCCAGCGGCAGGATGAAGCGGGTGCTGCCGACGGTCTCGAGCTCGACGACCTTTGTGATTTTGACCTTGCCTACGGTCCAGTGCATGCGGCGTGCCCTCCGTTTCTTGTTGCTCTTGCCGGACCATGCGGGTTTCCGCGCGCCGGCGCAATGGATCAAGTCGGCGCCTCCCGCGTTACCGCCTCGTTGGAAGAAGGAGTGTGCAATGCCGGAACTCGCAATCTCCCCTGAAAAAGTTGGCTTCTTGATCGAGAAGGCGCGGGAATTCGATGTCAAGGAAGGGATCGTCGATCCCGACTCCGGCTCGAACGGCGCCGACGACGAGATGATCGACGTGCTGGAGGACGACGGCAACGATCCGGTGGCGCGCGAGATCACCGGCTTCATCAACGCGCTCAGCGAGGACGAGCAGGTCGACCTCGTCGCCTTGATGCGGCTCGGCCGCGGCGACGGCACGATCGAGGAATGGGCTGATCTCCGCCGCGAGGCCGCGCGCGGACGCAACGGCCGTACCGCGAGCTATCTGCTGGGCGAGCCCATGCTCGGCGATTTCCTCGCCGAAGGGCTCGACGAGTTCGGCCTGTCGCCGAGTGACGAGCGCATCACGCCGATCCAGTAGGTAGTAGAAGCGTGCTGTTCTCCTTACCTCGCCCCGCTTGCGGGGAGAGGTCGGAATTCAAGCGAAGCTTGAATTCCGGGTGAGGGGGCCTCCGCAGTCTTTGTCTTCACCGCCTTTGCGGTGACGGCCCCTCACCCCGACCCTCTAAGAGCGAGCTTCGCTCGTCTCGACCCCGTAAGAACGGGGAGAGGGAGAAGGAAAACATTCGCTTGCTAACGCGCGCAGTCGACGATCACGGTGCCGATCTTGTCGCCCTTCTCGACGGCGAGATGGGCGTCGGCGGTCTCGGCGAGCGCGAATTGCCCGGCGATATTGTGCACGCGGGTACCCGACGCCAGCCATTGGGTGATGTCGGCCTGCGCGGCCGCGAGCAGCGGCGGCGGCAGCGCGAACAGCACCAGCGACCGCACGGTGATGCATTTCTCCATCAATTCGCGCACCGGCAGTGTCGGCGTGCGGTTGCCGTTGGTGGCGTAGACCGCGATCGTCGAGTTCATCGCCATGATCTTCAGCGTGGTCGCGAGATTGCCGCCGAAATCGACGTCGATCACGCGGTCGACACCGCGGTTCTCGGTGAAGGCCATCACCTTCGAGACGACGTCCTCGGTCCGGTAATTGACGACGGTGTCGGCGCCGGCGAGCCGTGCCTCGACGTCCTTGACCTGCGAACTGACGGTCGCAATCACGCGCGCGCCGCCCCATTTTGCCAATTGCACGGCGTAGTGACCGACCGCGCCGGCGCCGCCGGTGACCAGCATCGTCTGCCCCGAGATCGGGCCGTCCGCGAACAGCGCGCACCACGCGGTCATGCAGGGGATGCCGAGCGTAGCGCCGGCCGCGAACGACACGTCCTGCGGCAGCGGCGTCACCAGATAGTCGGCCAGCGTGATGTATTCGGCCGCGGTGCCGAAGGCGCGGCCATTGCGCTGGCCGTTGAACAGCCAGACGCGATCACCGACCGCAAAGCGGGTGACGCCTTCGCCGACCTGGTCGATGATCCCGGCGCCGTCGCTGTTCGGGATCACGCGCGGGAATTCCATCGCGCGATAATTGCCGCTGCGGCGGCCGACATCGGCCGGGTTGACGCCGGACGCCTCGAGGCGAACCCGGACTTCGCCGGGACCGGCTTCCGGCGTCGGCATCTCGCCGACGGTGAGCACCGTCGGCGCCGCACCGGTCCGTTCGTACCAGACCGCTCTCATCTAGCGTCCCTTTTCCGAAGTTCGTGAACTCGTCCAGCGACCTCTTGCGCGAACTGCGGAAAGCAAGAGGGCGCTGGCAAGAGTCATAGGTCTCTGTGCCGCTTGACCGATTTGAAGCTCCCAATCGGTCTCGCCGCATATAGTGCAGGAGCTTAGTGCAGGAGCTTCAAATCGGCGGCACTAGAGGGTGCCCGGGAAGGCGCCGCCATCGAGCAGCAGGTTCTGCCCGGTGATGAAGCCGGCCTTGGCGCCGCACAGGAATGCGCAGGCATAGCCGAATTCGTCGGGATCGCCGAAGCGGCCGGCGGGGTTCAGCTTGGCGCGCTCGGCCAGGACCTGCTCGGCCGAGATGCCGCGCTTCTCGGCCTCGGGCTTCGCGGTGCCGCGCAGGCGGTCGGTCTCGAACGGGCCCGGCAGCAGGCCGTTGATGGTGACGTTGTTGATGACGGTCTTGCGCGACAGGCCGGCGACGAAGCCGGTGAGGCCGGCGCGGGCGCCGTTGGACAGGCCGAGGATCTCGATCGGTGCCTTCACCGCGGCCGAAGTGATGTTGACGATGCGGCCGAACTTGCGCGCCATCATGCCGTCGACGGTGGCCTTGATCAGCTCGATCGGCGTCAGCATGTTGGCGTCGATCGCCTTGATCCAGTCGTCGCGGGTCCAGTTGCGGAAATCGCCCGGCGGCGGGCCGCCGGCATTGTTGATCAGGATGTCCGGATCGGGGCAGGCCTTGAGCACGGCTTCGCGCCCGGCCGGGGTCGTGATGTCGCCGACGATCTCGGTGACGGTGACGCCGGGGTGGGCTTTGCGGATTTCGGCGGCGGTCTGCTTCAGCGCCTCGGCGCCGCGCGCCGTCAGGGTGACATGCACCCCCTCATTGGCGAGCGCGATCGCGCAGGCGCGGCCCAGTCCCTTGCTCGATGCGCAGACGATGGCGCGGCGGCCTTTGATTCCAAGATCCACGGTTCACTCCCTGTCATGTCGGGTAGGTTTGTAAAGGTTTGATGGCGGCATTCTAGCCAAGCTCGGCGGCGCCGATAAGGGACGTGCAATGCATAAGTGCATGCCGGGCAGGAACAGGCGGGTGAGCACGTTGGCGCAGGGCAGGAGGCTAGATGCGTTGCTCGCGCCGCAGCCGCTCGATCGCCATGGTGGCTTCGGGCGGCAGCGAGCGGAATCCGGCCTGTCCGGCCGCGGAGAACAACGGCCGCAATTGCGATCCATTGAGGAACTGCGGCTGCCTGGCGAGCGGCACCAGCTGATCGAACACCAGTACCAGCGTGGTCACGACGAGACCGACCCTGATGGCGCCGAGCAGCGCGCCGCCGAGGCGGTCGCCGATCCCGATCTCCGAGCCGATGGTGTCGTCGAGCATCGTCCGCGCCATCTTTCCGAGGATGACGCCGATCAGGAGGAAGAGGCCGAACAGCAGCACGCCATTGGGCGGAAACGGCGACGACGGCAGCGTCGCGATGTGGGGCCCGATCATCGCCAGCGCGGCGACCGCGAGCGGCATGGCGACGAGATAGGCCAGGATGGTGACCGCGCTGCGCAACAGGCCGGTCGTGAAGCCGGTCACCACCGCGAACACCAATCCGACGATGATGGCAAGGTCGAAGAGGTTCATGGATTAAGGAATTCCCTGCCCCAATCTCCTACTGTCCCCTGGTTGAGCAAACCTGCTTACATCAGGGACAATTGTCGCTATCACTCGTCCGCTTCAATCCGGGAACCTGTCGATGTCCGACCTATTCGATGTCAGTAAAGAAATCATCCTCATCACCGGCGCCTCGCAGGGGCTCGGGCGACAATTCGCCCGCGTGCTGGCGGCGCATGGCGCTGCGGTGGTGCTGGCCGCGCGCCAGGTCGCGAAGCTGAAAAGCCTCGAGGAGGAGATCAAGGCCAAGGGCGGCCGCGCCGCCGCAGTGCAGATGGACGTCGCGGAAATTTCCGGCATTGCGAAGGCGCTCGACGCCGCTGAAGCCGCGCTCGGTCCGGTCACGGTGCTGATCAACAATGCCGGCATCGCAATCGAGAAACTGTCGACCGAGCAGACCGAGGCGGATTGGGACGCCGTGATTGGTGCGAATCTGAAGGGCGCCTACTTCCTCGCCACCGAACTTGCGCGGCGCATGATGGCGCGCAAGCAACCGGGCAATATCATCAACGTCGCATCCGTGCTCGGACAGGGCGTGCTCAAGGCAGTGTCGCCCTATGCGATCTCCAAGGCCGGCATGATCCAGGGCACCAAGGCAATGGCGCTGGAGCTCGCCGGCAACAACATCCGCGTCAACGCGCTGGCGCCGGGCTATATCGACACCGAGATGAACCATGATTTCTGGTCGACGCCAGCGGGCGAGCGGCTTGCCAAGCGCATTCCACAGCGCCGGGTCGGCGCCGAGTCCGATCTTGACGGCGCGATCATGCTGCTGGCCTCGAACGCCTCGCGCTACATGACCGGGACGGTGGTGACCGTGGATGGCGGGTTTCTGCTGAACTAGCTTTGTAGCCCGGATGAAGCGCAGCGAAATCCGGGGAGCATGCGTGAAGGTCCCGGATTACGCTTCGCTCCATCGGGCTACGATTGCAACGGATCCGCGTATATCGTCGTCCACCGCCGTCATCGCCCGGCCTGTGCGCAATTGCGCACATGGACCGGGCGATCCAGTACGCCGCGGCCGCTCGGCTCAAGCACTGCGGTCTCTGGAATACTGGATCACCCGCATGCGCGGATGATGACACGGAGCAAGCTGAGGGCGTCTGCGCAATTTTCGGGATAATAGAATAATGCCGCTGATTTGCCCGACGAGTCAAGTCGCCGTGTCGAAGCCGGCAGCCCCGGCTCCTTTGCATGGGGTTGTTTTCGATATTTTGGCAGTGCGGCCCTGCGACGGCAGCCTCACAGGGTGGGCAAAGGCGCTCTTTCGCCGTGGCCACCCTACGCATCTGGTCACCCCGCCCGCATCTCCGCCCCGATCATGTCCGCCGCCTTCTCGCCGATCATGATGGTCGGTGCGTTGGTGTTGCCGCCGATCAGGGTCGGCATGATCGAGGCGTCGACCACGCGCAGGCCTTCGAGTCCGTGCACGCGCAGCTTCGGATCGACCACCGCAAGCGGATCGCCGGTGCCCATCTTGCAGGTGCCGACCGGATGATAGACCGTGTCGACGCGCTCGCGCAGGATGCTGCGGATGTCGTCGTCGGTGCGGACGTTGGATGTGAATACATCCTTCTGCTGCAGGGCGCGCAGCGCCGGCGCTTCCATCAGCCGCCGTGTGGTCTTGTAGCCCGCCACCATCGATTCGAGATCGTCTTCCTCGCCGAGGAAGTTCGGGTCGATCAGCGGCGCCTGCATCGGGTCACTGCCGGCCAGCGCGACGCTGCCGCGGCTCTTCGGCCGGAGCAGGCAGACATGGCAGGAGAAGCCGGTGCCGCCGTGGCGCTTGCGGCCGTGGTCGTCGACCATCGCCATGCCGAAATGCAGCTGGATGTCGGGGATGTCGAGATCGGGCCGCGTCTTCAGGAAGCCGCCGCATTCGGCGAAGTTCGAGGTGAGGGGACCGCGGCGTTCCCGTCGATACTGCATGATGGCGCGGACGAGCCGCGGCATGCCCTTCAGCGAGAGGCCGGCGAAGTTCGGATTGTCGGACATGTAGCCGAAGATGAAGTCCGGATGGTCCTGCAGATTCTGTCCGACGCCGGCCAGGTGATGCACGCTGGCGAGACCATGCTTGCCGAGCGCTGCGGCATCGCCGACGCCCGACAGCATCAACAGCTGCGGCGACTGGAACGCGCCGGCGGCAAGCAGGACTTCGCGCCGCGCGCGGAGTTGCTTCAGCTCCTTGCCCTGCCGGTATTCGACGCCGACCGCGCGCTTGCCCTCGAACAGGATGCGCGTTGCGTGCGCATTGGTCTCGACGCGCAGATTGGCGCGCCTGCCGATATGCGGATGCACATAGGCGCGCGCCGCGCTCCAGCGCTCGCCGTTGCGTTGGGTCACCTGGTAGATGCCGAGGCCCTCATGGTCCTCGGCATTGAAATCCTCGCGGATGCGGAATTGCGCCTCCTGCGCCGCCTGCAGGAAGGTCTGCTGGATCGGATTGCCGGAGCGCAGCTTGTTGACGGCGAGCGGGCCGCCCTTGCCGTGGTACTCGCCGTCGAAATCGGCGTTGTTCTCCGAGCGCTTGAAATAGGGCAGTACGTCGGCGAACGCCCAGCCGGTATTGCCGAGCGCGGCCCAGTGGTCGTAGTCGGCGCGATGGCCGCGGATGTAGACCATGGCATTGATCGCCGAGGAGCCGCCGAGCCCCTTGCCGCGCGGCTGATAGCCGATGCGGCCGTTGAGCCCCTTTTGCGGCACGGTGTTGAAGGCCCAGTTGTTGACGGTGCCCGCAACCATCAGCACCAGTGCGCCGGGCGTGGTGACGACCCAATTGTCATTGGTGCCGCCGGCATCGAGCAGCGCCACCGAGGTCGCCGGATCTTCCGACAGTCGTCCCGCCACCGCGCAGCCGCCGGAACCTGCGCCCACCACCACGAAATCGAATGTGTCAGTCACGAATGTTCCCCCTGGTCTTCGTTTTGCGTCATTGCGAGCGAAGCGAAGCAATCCATCTATCCGTTATGCGGCGCCATGGATTGCTTCGCTGCGCTCGCAAAGACGGTGTGAATCCTACGACAACAACCGCATCAGCTTCTCCAGCCGCGCGATTTTCGCGCCATAGGGCGGATAGAGATCGGCAAGCCGGTTGAACCGCGAGCGGTAGAACACCGGCTTGAACTTGGTCAGCGCCTTGAATCCCCACTCGCCGTGATAGGCGCCGGTGCCGGAGGCGCCGACGCCGCCCATCGGCTGATAGGCCTGCGCGAAGTGGAACAGGCAGTCATTGACGGTGACGCCGCCGGACACCGTACGCGCCAGCACCGCATCGCGGGCGGCGCTGTCGGTGCCGAACCAATACAGCGCCAGCGGGCGATCGCGCCTGTTGACGAAGGCGATCGCCTCCGCCGCATCGCGCACGCCGATGACCGGCAACAGGGGCCCGAAGATCTCCTCCTGCATCACCGTCATGTCCGGCGTCGCGTCGACGATTACGGTCGGCGGAAATTTGCGCCTCGCCTTCCACTCGCGGTCGTTCGGCGCTGCCGGCTGCATGATGGTCGCGCCTTTCGCGGCGGCGTCGGACACCAGCCCCTCGAGCCGCGCATAGTGCCGATCCGAGACGATCGACGTGTAATCGGCGTTATTCGGATCGGTACCGAACATGTGCTGCATGTGACCGTGCAGCCGCATCGCGAAGGGCTGCACCGCGGCCTGCGGCACCAGCGCGTAATCGGGCGCGATGCAGGTCTGGCCGGCATTGAGCAGTTTGCCATAGGCGATGCGCTGCGCGGCTTCATCGATGTCGGCGGAGCCGTCGACGATCACGGGCGATTTGCCGCCGAGCTCGAGCGTCACCGGCGTCAAATTGCGGCCACAGGCTTCGGCCACCAGCCGGCCGACGCGGGTCGAGCCGGTGAAGATCAGATGATCGAACGGCAGCGCGGCAAACGCCCTTGCGATTTCGTCGTCGATATCGGTGACCGCGAGCTCGGTGACGTCGAATTTCTTGGCGATCGCCTCGGTCAGCAGCTCGGCGAAGCGCGGCACCAGCTCGCTCGGCTTGATGATGGCGCGGTTGCCGGCCGCGATCGCGGCGACTGCGGGCGCCAGGGTCAGCTGCAGCGGATAATTCCACGGCGCGATGATGCCGACCACGCCGAGCGGCTGCGGCATCAGCCGGTTCTTGGCCGGCGCGAACTGCACCGTGGTCGGGACCTTCCGCGGCGCCATCCAGCCCTTGAGGTGCCTGGCCGCGTGCTTGATCTCGCCGAGCACCAGCATGGTCTCGGCGATCGCCGTCTCGACGGTGGAGCGGTGGCCGAAATCGGCCGAGATCGCCGCCTCGAATCGCGCCTCATTCTCGGTCAGCGCGGCGCGCAGGCGGCGCAGCCGGTCGAGCCGTGCCTGCAATGTCGGCGCCGGCTCGCCGCGTGACAGCTCGAACTGGCGAAGAAAGGCCTCCTCAAGCGCATGCAGCCCCGGGCTCTTCAATGGCCGGTCCATGGCATTTCCCCCTCGGATGACGTTTTCTTGACGGATTTGTTGCGCGCCAAGCTCCGCTTTTGCGCGCGGTCTGGCAAGGCCCGGTTCCCGGCGGTAAATCCTGCCGGGGCAGCCGGCGATTTCGACGTCACAAAATCCTCAAAAACCCGCATCCGGGGCTTTCCAAACCGGGCTCACGTTGATACATACGCCCCGCACCCGACGGCTTCGGCCCGGGTCGCCTTCTCAGGAAGCCCCCGGACGGATCGATCGGCGCCGTTGAAAAGCGTTGGCCGGCCGGCTCAGGCACCCTTTCTGCAAGGCACGCAACGGTTTAACGCGGGGTGGAGCAGCCCGGTAGCTCGTCAGGCTCATAACCTGAAGGTCATAGGTTCAAATCCTATCCCCGCAACCAACGATTCTTGCGAAAGCAAGGCACCCAAAACCCCGGCCTCCGCAAGGACGTCGGGGTTTTTCTTGTTCGCGGCGAACCGAAGGATCGCAGCCAGGTCGCCGCGCAGCACGATCGCAAGTTCGGCTTCGTTAGGCACGAGCGTCACCTGATCGACCAGCGTCCGGAACAGCTCAGCCGCCTCGGCCGTGCCGTCCGCGCTCAGTAGGCTCTCATAAAGCGCGGCGACCCGCTGGCGGTATATCTCCGCCATGTTCGGATGCAGAAGGGGCGGCGGTTCCTCAGCGTTCGCCAGCAACTCGGTCAGTTCGGCCTTGCGGGCTTCAAGACCACCAATCTTTTCCTTGAGCTGAGCGCCGGGCACACCATCCAGGATGGCTTGGATCGCTCGATCCAAGTCCCGCTGGACGCGCTCCAACTCTTTGCGCTGACTGGTGATGTCTGCGCTGCGCTCAATCCGCAGCCGGTTCACCTCGCGAGTAAATTCGTCGCAGAACTCCTTGAACAGCTCGGGCTCCATCAAGTGTGTCCGGAGGCCGCTAAGCACGGAGGCTTCAAGGGCGTCTCGCCTTATGTTCAGGCGGTTTTCGCAGGTGCCCTTATTCCGCGAGGTCGCGCAGCCAAGCAGATCTTTCGAGATCATCGTATAACCGCCACCACAGCAGCCACACTTCACGAGGCCGGCAAACAGGTGCTTCGGGCGCCGCCGCTCATTCAACGGGTTGTCGCCGGGCTCAGACGCCTCATAAGCGAGCGACTTTTGGCGTGCTTTCACCGCATTCCAAACTTCCTGGTCGATGATACGCATCTCCGGAACCTCCTGAATCACCCACTCGGATTCAGGATTGAGACGCGACACCCGCTTTCCCGTATCCGGGTCTTTCAGATAGCGGAGCCGGTTCCAGACGAGGCGCCCGACATAAAGTTCGTTGTTGAGGATGCCGACGCCGCGCTTCGGGTTGCCATGGATCGTTGACGGCCCCCATTCGGCGTCCTGTGGTCCAGGCACGCCTTCCTTGTTCAGCTCAAATGCAATCGCGCGGGACGACTTGCCGGCAATGTAGTCTGCAAAGATACGGCGTACGACGGCGGCTTCCGCCTCGTTGATCGTCCGATCGCCCCGGATCGGCTCGCCATTTGCCGCGAACTGCTTCACCACGTCATACCCAAAGCAGAGCCCGCCACCGGACTTGCCATCCGCGACGCGGCCGCGCAGCCCACGGCGCGTCTTATCGGCGAGATCCTTCAGGAAGAGGGCGTTCATCGTGCCCTTGAGACCGACGTGCAGATGCGTCACGTCACCCTCCGACAGCGTAACGATACGAACACCGCTGAAGGCCATACGCTTGAACAGTCCGGCGATATCCTCCTGATCGCGGCTCAGGCGATCCATCGCTTCTGCGAGCACGACGACGAATTTGCCGCGCATCGCGTCGCCGATCAGTTCCTGAATGCCGGGACGCAACAGCGACGCGCCAGAGATTGCGCGATCGGTATAGCTGTCGACGACCGTCCAGCCTTGCTTCTCGGCGTGCAGGCGGCACAGCCGCAACTGATCCTCGATTGAAGCGTCTCGCTGATTGTCTGATGAGTAGCGGGCGTAGAGCGCGACTTTCACGAGGCGACCTCCTTACTCCGGAAGGCGGTCTCGCGTCCGGCTATCAGTTTCGGCTCGAACGAAGTCCCGCGCGGCCTGTCGCGCCAGCAGTCGGACCAGATTGACGAGGCGTGGATCGGGTTTTGATGACGAAAGCGCAACCGGTTCGCGGGTCGCGTCAGCGACCACAAGAAGCTGTTCCGCTGTTGTACGTCTCGGTCGCGCCACGATCGCGTCCTTGTCCTAGCGCGGAATACCCCGCTTCGCGACGATGATGCCCAACAACAGCGCGTCGGCAAGGTAAAAATGTATTGCAAGTCAATGGCTTGCGGCGAATCGGAGCGGATTCTGGCGGGTGACAGCGCAGCGGCGGGACGCGGGTCGACCGTCGTCGTAGCCATAATATTTTTGTGATCGCCCCCCTTGGAAGAGGGGCGTCTTGTCATGGTGGCAACCCCCCGCGGCACCCATGCCTTTGAGGGGCCATCTTCATTTGGCGAGACCGATAACAATTCCACCAGCCTTGCACTCCAAAGAAAATACGGTTATATATCTGGATATAGCATGGAGGGACGCGATGAGCAACAGTGCGCAGAAGAGAGCCCTCGAGAATTATCGGTCGCGCCTGACTAAGCGTGGCATCGCGCGGTTCGAGATCCAGGCGCTCGACGCCGACCGCGATCTGCTTCGATCCCTTGCCCGGAAATTGACGGAGGACGGTCCGGAAGCCGGGCAGCTTCGCCGGACCATACGGCAGGCAGTGGCGGGTGAGCCTCCAAAAGCGGGGGGGATTCTCGCCGCGCTGCGTCGCTCACCGATGGTCGGCGCAGATCTCGGCCTCAGCCGCCCGCGAGAAGAGGGGCGTAAGGTCGATCTGTGACGCGCTACCTCCTTGATACCAATATCATCAGCAACATCATAAAGCCGGAGCCGTCGGACTCGCTGCTGGCTTGGATGGGTGCTCAGAAAGACGATGACCTCTTCATTGCTTCGCTTACCGTCGCCGAAATCCGCCGAGGCATCTTAGAGAAACCAAAGGGCAAGAAGCGCAATAGCCTTGAAACTTGGTTCGCAGGCCCCGAAGGTCCGCAAGCGCTGTTCGCTGGCCGCGTGCTGTCGTTCGACGAGAAAGCTGGCCTCGTGTGGGCGCGGCTGATGGCCAACGGCAAAGCCAAAGGCCGTTCGCGAAGCGCGCTAGACACAATCATTGCCGCTGTAGCCGAAGCCAACCAGTGCGTCGTCGTGACCGATAATGAAAAGGACTTCGAGGACATTCAGATCATCAACCCGCTCCGTAGCTCTGGGAGCCAGGAGGTAGGCAGGTGACGATAGCTCGGACGGTCCGGCCGATTCACTTCGAGGATTTCAGCGGCACCGAGTTCGAACGCCTCGTGTTCGCCTACCACCTTTGCGATGGCTGGCCTTCCGACGCACCGAGGTGAATCGCCAGAATTTCTTCCGGCGTTTCATTCACCTCGATGGTCTGGGCGTTGCTGCCGACGAATTCCAGGATCGTCTTTCCGCCTTCGCGCGACATCCCGCCGACCAGCGAGATATTCACGTAGTACGGCTCCGCTTTGCCAAAGCGGGTGCACTTGATCCAGAACTGCATCGACATTCTCCGTAAGCGTTAGGAAGCCGCCCGCAACTCACGTGCGGCCGCAACCATGTTGACGAGGACCGGACGAACCTCCTCCCATTTGCGGGTTTCTGGTGACGAAGCGCGACAGAAAGATCCGGATCAGCGAAGTCCATTTAAGGCCGCGCAGCACTACACGGCCGTCTCCCTGCGTGCGGAAGCCGTCCTGCGAGGCCTAATCGAGGGCTAGGCCCAAACCACTCCGCAACAACTGCCGGTACCCGTGCCTGCCCATCCATCTGGCACGGGAGAGGTGGCTCTCATAGGCAAGGCGTGCACGCTCCGGCTCCCGTTTGGGATCGATCTGCAGCACGATCTCTGCGACTTCTCGCCAGTCGGCGCCTTCTGCGTCTGCATCCAGCATACGCATATAGGTCACCGCATGCTCGCGGTCATAAGGGGTCAGGGTCGGTTCGCTCGGTGCGGTGTCGCGTCGCATAGGAGTCTCCCAACTGAAGCTGAGAAGGATTTCTGAAGATTGTGGGCTTTTTATAGTCGTTCTGTCGTCTCCCCGTGAAGCCAAGCTCACTCATGGGCAAACGCGAAATTTCGCTGTCGGAAGATGAGCGCTACCAGAAACGGAGCCCTGCTCATTGCCGACATAACGGCGCGACCGTCCACGATATCTCGACGGTGTCGTGTGCGGCGGTGGTTCTGGTGAGCCTGGTCCCTAATAGTTGGGTTATAGCCAGTGGTTTGACGGCACAAGCGAAAGGCATGCTTGGCGCATGAAACCTCGTGCGCTTGTGGCCTGGAATATTCGTCGGATCCGCGTGGATCGCGGCATCTCGCAAGAGAAGTTGGCTTATCAGACCGGGATTGATCGCTCCTACATGTCTAGCCTCGAGCGGCAATCGACAAACCCGACGATCGATCTGCTTGACCGCATCGCCAAAACGCTGGACGTTCATTTGTCGGAATTCTTTGTTCGTCCAGCCAAGCGTGCGAAGGCTCCCAAGATATTGCCGAAAGGCCGTAAGCCAGCGCGTCCACGTCGTAGGAAGGAACCCGAAGCGGTGACCGCGGACATCCTCGGGACCAAGACTGAGATGGTCAAGACAGCCAAACGACCGACGAAACGACCAGGCCGCGGACGCAATGGTTCACATAGAACGAAAGCGTTCCGCAGCTAGCCCGCCTGTCTGCAATAGGCGCACTGTAAGTTCTCTGTCGAGTTAAGCCCGGTGCAGTAATCAATGCACACTGATCAGTGTGGCCACGTCCTGAAAAAGGACGGGGCTTTTTCGTTGGGCTGTCGTTCAACAGGAGTGCGTGCGACGCACTTCTCTGTGAATTTCGTGTGCACAAAAATCGGTGAAGCTACGCCCTCAAATTTGAGGTTCGCCGTTACCGTTGAAGTTCGCCACTGAACTTGGTGAATGTCCACCATCGGGATTGCGTCTCCTTCGCCGTGAAGATCACTGATCATCTGCTCGAAAGATCGCTGCTTCATGTTCGCGGCCGCTTTGTCGCAATAGACGGCAAGGCCGCCGAACACGCACGGATGTCGCGTATTCCGCCCTTAAATGCGCTTTGAGGGGAAAGCCTTCCCCTACGCCCGAGCCTGAGGTCTCGGCCGACCCCTTCTGTGGGGAGAACCCCACAACGCCCCCCTTAGAGTGAGAGGGCGGACGGGCTTCGCCATGACGGGTTGAAGAACGGAGGAGAGGCCTCCGGCGCCTGTCGTGGAGATAACCCATGATCCAAGTCGAAGTTCTGAGCGCCGCCCGCGACCATGTCGGCGGCTACAAGGTGGACGTGACCCGCGGCGAGCGCGTCGGCCGAGTATCGTCGGAATGGTTCTCGCGGCCAGCGGACGAGCGCTATCTATCCCTGTCGGACCTCTATGCCATGGTGCGTAGACGGACCGAGCGAAGCTGGACCCGAACGCTCGAGAGCGCTGCGATCCGGGTTGAGGCCGCCGCGACGATGCCGAGCGCCTTGCTCTGCTGCTGCCCGGTTCCGACGCGCCGACTCACTGGAGTATCGGTGGTCGGAACGCCGGCGGCTTACCTCCGTCAGTTTCCGGTGCCCGCTCGCTGGCATCAACCTGCGGTTCGGCCTCAACTCTCACCGAGCCGAGCAGCTCAAGACGCTCGAGATAGAGGATGGTCGCGTCGAGCTTCGCGCCGTTACTGGCCCCGAATATAGCCGTTATCTAAACAGTCAAGCTGTATCACCAGCTTTTTCACTGATCCCTTCCCATCGACGTTGAGCCTGACGCCGCCCGCAAGCGGTGGCGATCCCGTGCGCTCGCGTCGCTCCCAAGGAGCTCACGATGTCTTTCAGGATGCAGTCCGGAGCGCGTGCCGATGTTTACACGCGAGTCACCGCCGAGATCATCGCGGCAATCGAGCAAGGTGCAGGCGAGTGGCGTGCGCCGTGGTTCCACAACGGGACGAGTGTTGCCCGCCCAACCAACGTCGCTTCGGGCAAACGCTACCGGGGCATAAACACGGTGGCGCTCTGGGTCGCAGCCACGGCCAGCCATTACAGCGATGGCCTGTGGGGCACCTATCGGCAATGGCGGGACGCTGGCGCGCAGGTGCGCAAGGGCGAACGCGCTACCACTGTTGTGCTGTGGAAGCAGGTCGCTCCGTCCGAGCCGGCTGACGACGATGACGATGATAATGGCGGCCATCGGCGGATGTTTGCCCGAGCATTCTCGGTGTTCAACGTCGCTCAGGTGGACGGATACGAACGCCCGCCGACGAACGTCCTGCCAGAGAGCGAGCGCCTGGCGCATGCGGAAGCTTTCATCGCCAACTTCGGGATCAAGACTATATTCGGTGGATCCGAGGCTTACTACCTCCCGTCATCGGACACGGTATTCATGCCGGACTTCGCGTCCTTCCGCGATGCCGTGTCATTCTATGCTGTCTGGCTGCATGAGAACGGCCATGCCTCAGGGGCAAAGCACCGGCTTGACCGCGATCTCTCGGGTCGGTTCGGCTCGGCTGCCTATGCCGCCGAGGAATGTTGCGTGGAGATTCTCAGCGGGCTTGTCCTTGCCGATTTGGGCATAGCCCATTATCCGCGTCCCGATCACGCAGCGTATATTGCGTCGTGGATCGAAGTGTTGAAGGACGATCCTCGGGCCATCTTTACTGCCGCCAGTAAGGCGCAGCAGGCCGCCGACTGGATGCACGCGCAGCAGCCCGTATCTGCTGAGGAGCGTCAGACTTCATCCGCAGTTCCCGACGAGACAGATGCGTGCCAGTCTCATTTTCCTCTTGTCGCTGGCCCGTTGTAGCGGGGCGCGGACCTGAAGATGCTGGCGATCGCGTTCTCCAGCTGGAGGCCCGCGCGATGAAGCTGCTCGACCGCGCGACCTGACACCCGGAAAGCCGGAGATGCGAAACGGCGTGTCTCCGGCTTCGTGCCTTTCCGTCTTTCCTGATCGTCAGTTTGCGGCGCTGCCCTTGAGAGGAAGAGAGCGGCGCCGCGCTGCGTGACGGGTTGGAGGTCCAGAGAGAGACTTTGGGTCGCCCGTCGCGGAGTATCACCTATGGCTACTGCCGTTCAGAAGATCACGCTGTCGTCCTCGCGCGACATTCCCTTCAACAAGCTGGTGCTCAGTCAGTCAAACGTCCGGCGTGTGAAGGCCGGCGTCTCCATCGAGGAGCTGGCCGAGGACATCGCCAGGCGTACCTTGCTCCAGAGCCTCAACGTCCGGTCGGTCCTCGACGCCAAAGGCGCCGAGACTGGCATGTTCGAGATCCCGGCCGGCGGCCGCCGCTATCGCGCGCTGGAGCTGCTGGTGAAGCAGAAGCGCCTGGCCAAGACCGCGCCGGTGCCCTGCGTCGTTCGCGACAGCGGCGTCGCCGAGGAAGATTCGCTCGCCGAGAACGTCCAGCGAGCTCCGCTGCACCCGCTCGACCAGTTCCGTGCCTTCCAGGCCCTGCGCGAGAAGGGCCGTACCGAGGAGGACATCGCCGCGGCCTTCTTTACGTCAGTCAACGTGGTGAAACAGCGCCTGCGGCTGGCCTCGGTCTCGCCGGAGCTGCTCGACATCTATGCCGAGGACGGTATCTCGCTCGAACAGTTGATGGCCTTCACCGTCACCGCGGATCATGGACGCCAGGAGCAGGTCTGGCAGGCCATCTCCGGCTCTTGGCAGAAGGAGCCCTATCAGATCCGCCGCATGTTGACGGAGAAAACCGTGCGCGCCTCCGACCGTCGCGCCATGTTTGTTGGCCTCGACGCTTACGAAGCGGCCGGTGGCGTGGTGCTGCGCGACCTGTTTCAGTCCGACGATGGTGGTTGGCTCGAGGATGTCGCTCTGCTCGACCGCCTGGTCGCTGAGAAGCTGAAGGCAGAGGCGAAAACGATCGCCGCCGAAGGTTGGAAGTGGATCGAGGTCGCGATCGACTTCCCCTACGGCCACACGCGTGGCTTGCGCGAGCTGGACGGCGTATCCGCCGATGTCACCGCCGAAGAGCAGGCGACCATCGAGGCGCTCAAGGCCGAATATACGAGGCTCGAAGCCGAGCATGATGGCGCGGACGAGCTGCCCGACGAGATTGACCAGCGACTTGGCGAAATCGAGACGGCTCTCGCCGCCTTTGACGATCGACCCATCAGCTATCAGCTTGCCGACATCACGCGCGCGGGTGTGTTCGTCGGCATCGACGCCGAAGGCACGCTCTTGGTTGATCGCGGTTACGTCCGGCCTGAAGACGAGCTGCCCGTGGCCGAGCCAGAGCAGGGCAGCGATGGCGAGCCCGCTGCCGCGACCCTCGACGGCGCCGAACCATTAGCGCCGGGAATCCAGCGCGCCGTCATCACTATCGGCGGGCAGGTCGCGGAGGCAGAGGACGAGGATGATGATGCGATGAAGCCGCTGCCGGACCGCCTGCTGACCGAGCTTACGGCCGAGCGGACGCTGGCGCTGCGCGACAGGCTGGGGATCACGCCTTCGGTCGCTTTCCAATCGGTGCTGTACAAGTTCTGCCTCGATGTCTTCTCCCGCTATTCCTCCTACGGGACGGCGATGGAGGTCTCCGTGCGTAGCGCTAGCTTCCCGGTGCAGGCACAAGGGCTGAACGACACGCCGGCGGCCAAGGCGATCGACGCGCGCCACAAGACGTGGGAGGAGCGCCTGCCGAAAGACAAGGCCGATCTCTGGGACTGGCTCACCGGTCTGACGGGCGAGGAGCAGGCGGCGCTCTTCGCACACTGCGCCTCATTCGGCGTCAACGCGCTCTACGAGAAGGGCGATCGCTACGGCGGCGGTGCCACCCCGCACACCATCGAGCAGCGGATCACTGAGGCCGATCGCATCGCCCGGGCTGTCAACCTCGACATGGTGAATAGCGGTTGGCGCCCGACCGTCGAAAACTATCTCGGCCGCGTGCCGAAGCTCCGCATTTTGGAGGCGGTGCGGGAGGGCGCCGGCGAGCGGGCCGCCCAACTCATCGACCATCTGAAGAAGGGCGACATGGCTAAGGAGGCCGAGCGCCTCCTGGCCGAGACCGGCTGGCTACCCGAGCCGCTGCGGATGCCCGACGCCCAACTGGCGGCGGCTGTCGATGGCGCGGAGTCCAAGGGCGATGGCGAGGCGCTGCCGGAATTCCTCGCCGGCGACGAGGAGGAAACCTCGGCCAATGAAGCGGACGAGTCGCGCATGATCGCGGCCGAATAACTCGACCACGCGGGGCGGCTTTCGCCGTCCCGCGTCTTTTCATTGCCATTCACCCCAAAGCCCTGGCGCAAGCCGGGCTTTTGCATTCTGGAGGCCCTCGTGCCCCTCTTTACCATCGAGACGACCTATCGCTTGCCGATCTATCGCCAGCGAACTTACGACGCCGAAACGCTCGACCAAGCCTGCGATCTTGCGATCGCTGACAAGGGCTGGGACGACAATAAGTCGGGCGTCGAAACATCCGGCGATACCTATGTTAGCGCTGCCTGGGAAGGCCGCGACGCCGCCTATAGCGGCCCGCGCCTGCCGTTTCCCTCACGTTTCGGCGAGCAGGTCCAGCGCAAGGTCGGCCATTTCGAGTTGCTGCTCGGTCTGCTCAAGATACTCATCCACGCTCCGGAGGACGGCTCAGTGGATGTCGAGCTTTGGCGCCGACGGGCGGACGCCGCCATCGCCAAGGCCGAGGCCATTCTCGCGGGCGAAGACGACCCGATCGAGGGAGCTGCGTCATGACGAAAGACATCGTCGCTATCGGCGAGGCCGACGCGATACCTCGCGTAAGCGGTCGCCGCCGCTGACGGCGGTCGGGCCTCGCCATCTCGGCAGTTCGGGTACTGAGGAACGCTCTGCGCGCGGCGCGCCGCCACCCGGTGGGGCGCCGTTTCTCATGTCGGGCACCGCCGCCTTGATGCTGAGAGGGAGAGGGCGGCCGGGACGGGTTTGAGCCGGCGCGGTCAGAGAGAGCGCCGATCGGCTCGGACGTTCCCGGCTCTCCCGAAGGCTTCCTCCATGACTGACCTTTCCCCGATCGCCGCCGACCAACTCGCGCCATTCTCGCCTGTTCGTACTCCCGAGGGCGCCATCATCGCTGCGGCCGAACGGCTTCTCCCGCATCTCGAGCGCGGCCACCGCATCGACGCCGCAATCCTGCGCGCCGCGATGGAAGTGGCCTTCGGCGCATCCGATGCGACGGGCGCCTGGGACTGGAAGATGGCCTATGACGCTTGCGAGGTCACCACCGTCCTGTTCCTGCGCAAATACGGAAAGGCGCTCTTCCGCAAAGCTGATTCTGCGGCTTCACGACTTTCCGCTTTGGACAAGATCGCGGGACTTCTGCCGACCCACACGCGCCGCACTGTCGAAAGCGAGACTTTCCAGCAATTCTCGACGCCGATCCCGCTCGGCCTGGCGGCGCTGACCGCGGCCGCCATCACGGCGGCGGATCGCGTGCTGGAGCCGTCCGCAGGCACCGGGCTGCTTGCCATCCTCGCCGACGTTGCCGGCGGCGGGCTCGTGCTGAACGAACTGGCCGAGACCCGGGCCACCTTGCTCTCTTCCCTCTTTCCGGCCATCTCCGTCACGCGCTTCGACGCGGCCCAAATCGACGACCACCTCGATCCCTCGATGGTCCCGAGTGTCGTGCTGATGAACCCGCCATTCTCAGCGATGGCGAACGTTTCGGGCCGGATGGCCGACACCGCGTACCGTCACATCGCCTCGGCCCTGGCGCGTCTCGCCGACGGCGGCCGGCTGGTCACGATATCAGGCGCAAACGTCTCACCCGAATCCTTAGCCTGGCGTGGCGCCTTCGCCCGATTGCAGGAACGCGGCCGCGTGGTGTTCACCGCGGCGATCGCCGGCGCGGTCTATGCCAAGCACGGGACCACGATCGAGACGCGCCTCACGGTCATCGACAAGCTGCCTGCCGATGACCGGAACGCGTTCGTGGCGTCGCCGGGAATGGCGCCCGACGTCGCGACGCTGCTCCGCTGGATCGGCGAACACGTTCCACCTCGCCTGAGCGTCGCATCAACCGGCGCGCTTCCCATGTCAGCCTCGCCGGCGCCTCGCACCGTGCGCGGCTATCTCGCGCGGGCCGCCACACAGTCGGTCAATGCCTCGGTCACCGACCCTGAAGCGATTGACCTCGTCTATGAGACGACCGATTGGACGCCGCCCGAGGGCGCGCGCATGAGCGACGCCATCTACGAGGAATACCGGCTCCAATCGGTCCGGATCCCCGGCGCGCAGGCGCACCCGACCAAGCTGGTGCAGTCGGCCGCGATGGCCTCGGTCGCGCCGCCGAAGCCGAGCTACAGGCCCCGGCTGCCGGCCAACCTCCTCAGCGGCGGCGTCCTCTCAGACGCCCAGCTTGAAACGGTCATCTATGCCGGCGAGGCGCATGGCAACTATCTCGCCGGCGCCTGGACCGTTGATGAGACCTTCGACCTCGTCACGGCCGCCCGCGACGACGCACCAAACGCCGTCCGCTTCCGTCGCGGCTTCATGCTCGGTGATGGGACCGGCGCCGGCAAGGGTCGCCAGTCCGCCGGCATCATTCTCGACAACTGGCTGCAGGGCCGGCGCAAGGCGGTCTGGATCTCGAAGTCCGACAAGCTGCTCGAGGACGCGCAGCGCGACTGGTCGGCGCTCGGCATAGAGCGTCTGCTGGTCACGCCGCTCTCGCGCTTCCCCCAGGGGCGTGAGATTCGGTTGGCCGAAGGCGTCCTATTTTTAACCTACGCTACGCTGCGGTCCGACGACCGCGGCGAGAAGCTTTCGCGCGTCCGGCAGATTGTTCAATGGTTGGGCTCCGACTTCGACGGCGTCATCATTTTCGACGAGAGCCATGCCATGCAGAATGCCGGTGGCGGCAAGGGCGAGCGGGGCGATGTCGCGCCCTCGCAGCAGGGCCGTGCGGGCTTGCGCCTGCAGCATGCGCTGCCCAATGCCCGCGTCGTCTATGTCTCGGCGACCGGCGCCACCACGGTCCACAATCTCGCCTACGCTCAACGGCTCGGCCTGTGGGGCGGTGAGGATTTTCCGTTCGCCGCGCGCGCCGAGTTCGTTGAGGCGATCGAGGAGGGCGGGGTCGCGGCGATGGAGGTGCTCTCTCGCGATCTTCGTTCGCTCGGTCTCTATACTGCACGCTCGCTCTCCTATGACGGTGTCGAATATGAGCTGGTCGAGCACCAGCTCGCCGACGAGCAACGGCGCATCTACGACGCCTACGCCGGTGCCTTCAGCGTCATCCACAATCACCTCGACGCGGCGATGCAGGCCGCCAACATTACCGGCGAGAGCGGCACCCTCAATCGCCAGGCTAAGTCGGCCGCGCGCTCGGCCTTCGAATCGGCCAAGCAGCGATTCTTCGGTCATCTGCTCACCAGCATGAAGACGCCGAGCCTGGTCCGCTCCATCGAGCGGGATCTGGCCGAGGGCCATGCTTCGGTGATCCAGATCGTATCGACCGGCGAGGCCCTGATGGAGCGCCGGCTCGCCGAGATCCCACCTGCGGAATGGAACGACGTGCGCGTGGACATCACGCCGCGCGAATACGTGCTGGATTACCTTGCCCATTCCTTCCCGGTGCAGCTCTATGAGCCCTTCACCGACGCCGAGGGCAATCTCTCGTCGCGGCCCGCCTTCCGAGACGGCCAGCCGGTCGAGAGCCGCGAGGCCGTCGCGCGCCGCAATGAGCTGATCGAGCGGCTCGCTTCGCTTCCGCCCGTTCCCGGCGCGCTCGACCAGATCGTGCAGCGTTTCGGCACGGACCTCGTGGCGGAAGTGACCGGCCGTTCGCGGCGCGTGGTGCGCAGGGGTGACCGCCTTGCCGTCGAGAACCGTGCCGCCTCCGCCAATCTTGCAGAGACCGCCGCCTTCATGGACGACCTGAAGCGCGTGCTTGTCTTCTCGGAGGCTGGCGGCACGGGCCGCAGCTACCACGCCGAACTCTCGGCGCGGAATCGCCGGCTTCGGGTCCATTATTTGCTCGAGCCGGGCTGGAAGGCCGATGCCGCGATCCAGGGGCTCGGTCGTACGAACCGCACCAACCAGGCACAGCCGCCGCTCTTCCGGCCGATCGCGACCGACGTGAAGGCGGAGAAGCGCTTCCTGTCGACCATCGCCAGCCGGCTCGACACGCTGGGTGCGATCACGCGCGGCCAGCGCCAGACCGGCGGCCAGGGCCTGTTCCGGCCCGAGGACAATCTTGAGAGCCACTACGCCCGCGACGCGCTGCGCCAGCTCTATCTGCTGCTCGTGCGCGGCAAGGTCGAAGGCTGCTCACTCCAGACCTTCGAGGACGCTACGGGCCTGAAGCTCATCGACGCGAACGGCATCAAGGACGAGCTGCCGCCGATCACGACGTTGCTGAATCGCCTGCTCGCGCTCACCATCGACCTGCAAGGTCTGCTGTTCACGGCCTTCGAGCAGTTGCTGAACGCGAAGATCGAGGGCGCCATCGCCAGCGGCGTCTACGATATCGGGCTGGAGACCCTGCAGGCTGAGAGCTTCATCGTCACCGATCGGCGCACGATCTACACGCACCCTGCGACTGGCGCGGAAACCCGGCTGCTCACGATCATCGAACGCCGCCGCAATCGCCCCATGACGCTCGATCAAGCGCTCGATTATCTCGCCGATGCTCGGGCGGTGCTACTGGTCAACGAGCGCTCGGGGCGCGCCGCGGTGCAGATTCCGGCTCTGAGTCTCATGCTCGATGACGGCGAAATCGAGAGCCGCGTGCGGCTGATCCGCCCCATGGAGCACCATCATGCTTCGATGAAGATGATGGACGAGAGCCACTGGCAGCCTGCGGATCGCGAGATATTCGCCGCGGCATGGAACGGCGAAGTCGTCGACGTACCCGAGTTCGCTGAGAGCACGCTCCACATCGTCGCCGGCCTGCTGCTGCCGATCTGGAAGCGGTTGCCGAACGAGTCGACGCGCGTCTATCGGCTCCAGACCGACGATGGCGAGCGCATCATCGGTCGCAGGGTCTCGGCAGCCTGGGCGGCAAGCGCTTGCGCGACTGCTACCTGCAGCTTGACCCCACACGAAGCTTTCTCGGCGCTGATGGAGGGGCGCACCGTCCTCGACCTCGCTGAGGATCTGCAGCTCCGTCGTGTCCGCGTGATGGGCGCCCATCGCATCGAGCTATCCGGCTTCACCGATACGATGCGTGACCGGCTGCGCGCCTACGGCCTCTTCACCGAGATTATCTCGTGGAAGCTGCGCATGTTCGTGCCATCAGATGCGACCGGCGCCGGAGTGTTGGCAAAGGTGCTCGACCACTATCCGATCGTGCGCATCGGCGAGCGGGAGGCCGCCTGATGGCCCGCGACAACGCCTCCGAACTGGCCTGCCGTCTCGCGCGTGACGCCGAGGCGGTGTGCCGCCATTATTTGTCCAACGGGCGGCGCCAGGGCCGCTATTGGACGGTGGGCGACGTCCGCAATACGCCCGGCCGGTCGATGTTCGTCCGGCTCAGCGGACCGGAATCCGGACCTGGCGCCGCGGGGCATTGGCGAGATGCTGCCTCGGCCGAACATGGCGATCTCCTCGACGTGATCCGCGAGAGCTGCGCTTTTTCGAACTTTCGCGATGTCGCCAATGAGGCACGACGCTTTCTAAGTCTGCCGCGTCCAGAACCGGAGCGAGAGCCAAATCGCCTGCGGTCGAGAACGTCGCCCGCGCCCCTCGGATCCCCAGAGGCGGCGCGGCGGCTCTTCGGCGCGTCGCAGTCGATCGCAGGCACACTCGCAGACACGTATCTCCGCAATCGCGGCATTACGGCTTTGCACGAAACCGGAAGTTTGCGCTTTCACCCACGTTGCTACTACCGGCCCGACGACCACAGCGCGACCGAGACATGGCCGGCGATGATCGCCGCCGTCACCGATCTCCGCGGCCACCTGACCGGCGCGCATCGCACCTGGCTTGACCCCGGAGGCTTCAGCGAGACGACGCTCGGCAAGGCGCTGATCGATACGCCGAAACGGGCGATGGGCGACCTGCTTGGTCACGCCGTTCGATTTGGCGTAGCTGGTGAAGTCATGGCGGCCGGCGAGGGCATTGAGACGATACTGTCGCTCCGCAGCGTGCTGCCGACCATGCCGATGGTCGCGGCCCTCTCGGCGGCGCATCTCTCAGCCGTCCTTCTCCCGGACACGCTGCGCCGGCTCTACATCGCCCGCGATGACGATCCTGCCGGTGACGGCGCGATGGCGACCTTGATCGATCGGGCGCAGGAGGCCGGCATCGAGGCGATCGTGATCTCGCCACGGCTTGGCGACTTCAACGAGGATCTTCGCCTGCTCGGAATTGATGCCCTTCGGGCCGCGAGCCGCGTGCAGATCGCGGCGCAGGACGTCGCCCACTTTATTGAACTGGCGGCATAGCCGGAACGGGGATGAGGTGCGACGCACCCGCTTCGTTATCGCAAGGCCGGTGGTCCTGCTTCCCCTCCAGCGCCGGAGAGGACCGCCCCCACGGCCTTCCGAGAGGGCGATCGGGCGGCAAGCGGCCCGGACCGGCAACCTCGTGGGCCGACTATTTTCCGTCGGCGGCAGAGCCGCCTTTACATCGCGAAGCAAAATAGTCGGCCCCATTCGGTCCTCCGCTAACGCTCCGGCCCACAGCTCGCGCTGCGGGTGCAAGTCCGTTCCGCCCGCCGCTTTCGTCGCCATGAAGGCCGCGATGGGCGCGGTCGATCCGACGAGGGAAAGCCGCAATGACCACCGACCACAACGACGATTTTGAGCCGCACCAAAGCTCATCCCCAACCGACCAAGTGCTCCAGGAACTCCAGCTCTTTGGCTACCGTCCCTTCCACGATGAGCCCGATCCCCGGCGGCTCCCTGAAGCGGGAGTCCTCGCCGGCAGCATCGCCGACATCTTCGATGCCCTGGTGGTGGCGCTGTCCGATACCCGCCTTGAGCCGGACCTCGAAGACCTGCTCTGGTCGACGGTGAACATCTTCCACCGCGCCAGCGACAGGATCGAACGAGAGCTCGACGGCAATGAACTGGCCCAGCAGCGCTCCCAGCGCGAACAGGACGGCAGCGAGGTGAAATCCGTCGAATTGGAGCGCCTGACGGCGGAAGGTCAAACACTGATCGAGCGACGCAACGCGTTCGAGCTGATGCGCGACCAGGCCGCCGACGAGTTCGAGCGCCACACCCATTCCGTCTGGCGGCCCCGCAACGGGTCGAGGGTCAACCACCGCAATCTGACCTCCGCGATGATCGACAGCCGCGACTTCCTGGTCGCGAAGAAGCGCGCCGACAATCAGGTGCTCATTCCGCCCGGACCGAAAGTCGCGCTGACCGGTGGTCTCGACTTCAACGATCACCGGTTGATCTGGGCCAAACTTGACCAGGTGCACGCCAAGCATGCGGACATGGTGTTGCTGCACGGCGGATCGCCCAAGGGCGCCGAGCTGATAGCCGCCAAGTGGGCCGACAACCGCAAGGTTCCGCAGATCGCCTTCAGGCCCGACTGGACGAAGCATGCCAAGGCCGCTCCGTTCAAACGGAATGATGCGATGCTGGAGGCGTTACCGATCGGGGTGATGCATTTCCCGGGCACGGGAATTCAGGACAATCTTGCCGACAAGGCGAAGAAGCTCGGCATCCCGGTCTGGAGGTTCGGCGGCGCATAGGCGCCGTCGTACCTGCAGAACGACGGGCGAGCTGAGAGCCCAATCGCACCATGAATCTCTAACGGCCCTCAGGCGTCCTCATCATAGTAATGTGAATCATCAATGGCGCCCGATGTCTCCAGCTCGGGCCGCATATACCCGACCCGACCGGCGACACGCTCAAATGACATGATCGTTGTGAAAGCGATCGAATCTCCGTGAAACGGCTTATCCGGATCGCTCTCCCCATTGAGCGCACCTGAGACATTTGCCACAAGGACATCGTCTCCAACGTCCAGACTTACTTCTTTGATGTAAAGCTCGTCAAAAAAAGCGTTCGTCATCGCCATCTCACCCAAGAGGGCGTCCTCGATCATCATGGGATCTTCTTGAATGAAGGACACGTTGATGTACTCGTCGAGGTCTCGGGTGTACCAAACCTCACCAGAAAAGTAGCCGTTTGCGCTAAGAAAGTTGGAGAGCTGCGACGCCAGTTCGTCAACTACGGGTAGGCCCGCGGGAAGACCGTTGAGCTGTTGCACGCGCTGATCCATCAAGCGCAGATCAGGCATTAGGATCGCGGCTTTGTCCAAAGCCGCAAGCTGGTACTTCGGCTCGGCCCTTAGAGCCGCCGCGGTACCATAGCCAAAATACGCAGCCACGATCTCATGGGCGTGACCTGATCCGAGCTTACCGCCGGTCAGATTGTTGAACGTCACACGCAGAAAGTCTGCGCAGTGCTTTTGGATGGTAGACATGGCAAATCCATTTTACTCCGGCGTCTTAGTGGCAGTCACAAGCGCTTCATGACCACCACGCGCCAGCAAAATGGATGCCGTTCGGGTGTTCGATTAGGGAATCGAGATGCCGCCTTTTGGGTCGCTTGCAGCCCGGGCGATCGGCTCCTGACCGTCAATATGGGCGTTCCGTCTGTCGCGCGCAACGGATTTGTATCGATTCCGGTCGCTGGCGTTTGTCGCTATAGTGTTGCTCGCGCCGTGGTGGTGGTGGAAGGCGCGACCGTCAGACCATTATCTCACGGAGCCCACCGCCATGATCACCCTCGGACCACTGCTCGTTATCCTAGTTATCGGCTTCTTCGGCTGGCTACTCTTCACGCTTGCTGTCTTCGCACTGCCCTTCTTCGCCGGCGTGATGATCGGCATGTGGGCCTTCCACACGGAGGCCGGCGTGCTCGGCGGCATCGCGCTGGGCCTCGTGGCGGGCGGCTCAACCTTCGGCATCGGCCAACTCGCGCTCGTCTTTGTGACATGGACTTGGCTTCGGTTCCTGATCATCATCCTCTATGTCGCCCCCGCTACCATCGCCGGCTACAGCGCCACCCATGGAATCGCCCAGATAGCGATACCTTCACCCGCCTGGCAGACGATTTTCGGGGTCGTCGGGGCCATTGCCGTTAGCATCACGGCGTTCGTCCGCCTGACCGGAATGGCCGCACGCGGACCAGCCAAACAGCGCTTGGCGCGCGGCTGATATCGGTAAGACGGTGGGTCCCGTCCAGCATCCAGACTGGCACCAATCCTTCATCATCGAGCCTGCGCTAAGCGCGGCTTTAGCGCTGATGGTGCGAGCGCGAAAACAGAGATGAAGGAAGACACTGTGGCGACCATCAACACCTTCCGGAAGACCGGCAACAACGAGTTGGCCGGTCCAATCCGCACGCTCGCCTTCCTCAAGGCACGGCTGGTCCGCATCGAGAACCGTCGGACAAGGGGCCCGGCCTTGCGCCCCTGCCTTTAGCCGTTCAGCGCATCCTTGAGAGCCTTGGCCGGGGCGAACGTCAGTTTCCTCGACGCCGCGATCTTGATCGCCGCGCCAGTCGAGGGATTGCGGCCTTCGCGCTCCGGGGTGTGCTTCACCTTGAACTTGCCGAAGCCCGGCACATTGGTTTCACCGTCGCTCGCTGCTGCATCGGCGATAGACTTGAAGACACCGTCCACGATGGCCTTGGCTTGCGCCTTTGGCAGATTGTACGCCTTGGCGATCTCGTCGGCGATTTCAGCGGCGGTGGTCATGGTGTGACGTTCCTCGGGGATGTCGGTTGCAATTGGCTGCGCGCAGCCTCGGCGCTATCAGCATAGAGGAGCGCGCATCGCAGCCACGTCAAGACGCGGCCTGGCCGCATGCGCGAATTATCCCATAGATTCGGCTTACGTGGGCAGCTTTCGGGAACGGGTCTGGCGCGCAAGCCGGCGATTGGCTGCATTCTTCTGGGTGATGGCCGGAGCGAGCTCGTCATAATTAGCGCGGCTCTTTTGTAGCGCGCCTTTGGCATCGGCGAGTTCGATTCAACGGCCAATCCAAAATGTCTTGCAGTGGCGGACTTTCGAACTCCTTGAAAACGAAAAACCCCGGCATGAAAGCCGGGGCCCCGTGATGCCACGGCGTACATCCGGCCGCGACGATCAGGCGACAGATTGCATTTGGTTCTTAAAGAAAATGTGACCTTTGCGGCCGTCGCTCTTGAATGTCGCGCCAATCAATCGCGATCACACACTGTTCCATCCGCGCGTTCACCCTGTCCGGTATAAGATATCCGTGTCACGAAGGGAATTCGTGAGGTTACGTCGGGCCCGCCACCGACGCCGGTACGGCGTCACGTATGGAATCGTCCAGATGGCGATGCCTTCACCGACCTCGTACACAATATCTGCTGCCGTCTGCACGATTGCCGTCAGCGCCACGGCGTTCATCCGCTTCACCGGCATGACCGCGCCCGACCCAACAGGGCAGATCTTGCCGGGCGGCTGCTAGCGTCACACCAGAAGGGGCTGGGCTGGATCAGGCACCCAGAGTGCTCGCCGTCCTCATCTTTGAAGCTGGACCGAGAGTGGCCCAAGCGTCGAGGCTCGACCGATCATCGCAGAGAGGCAGGTTCGTGGCGGTCATTGTGAGCGGCATCAACCAAACGGCGGCGGATCACAGATACGGCGAACGACTCTCGTGAGCGTGGTGTGTTGCGGAGGCTTGACCGCGGAGCGGAGATTCGCAATCGCCGGGTCAGAGAGCCAATCACCATTGCGTTCGTTGGGCCGGTTTCTCGGCGGGGACTCGCTATCGCCACGCTTCTCCTTGATGTCAGCTCTGTCAGGCCGAGCGCACCGAACGGCCTCTTCGATGGATGGATCTGGCCGAAGGACGGCTGAAGCCTCGACCGCCTATGGCGCAACAGCGGCGTCACAACTTTCTTCCCCTGCCGGCTGCGCCGTCATTCCTCGCGCAAGCCAAGAAAGTTCCTCCTCTGCTGTCGAGCCCCTTCGGGGTGCGCCGTCGATCGCCTCCGGCCTTTCGATCACCATCGAGGCCGCAAGGTGCGGGCTCGGAAAACAGAGATCAAGGAGAACTACCATGGCGACCATCGGCACCTTCAAGAAGACCGGCAACAACGAGTTCACCGGCGAAATCGTCACCCTCTCGGTCCAGGCCAGGAACGTCCGCATCGTCCCCGAAGCCAGCCGCTCGGGCGACAACGCCCCCAGCCACCGGATCTATGTCGGCCGTGTGGAGATCGGGGCCGCCTGGTCCAAGCGCTCCAACGAGGGCCGCGAATATCTGGGTCTCAAGCTCGACGATCCGAGCTTCACCGCTCCGATCTTCGCCAACCTCTTCGACGACGAGGACGGTGAGGGCTTCAGCCTGATCTGGTCCCGCCCCAGCCGCCGCAACGGCGACTGACCCGACCCAAGATGCCTCGCCCGGCTGGCCCGGGCGGGGCATCGCTCAGCTCAAGAGCTGGCCGCGCAGAGCTTCCGTCCGTGGCGAGGGAGCAGGTGTGGCCGGCGGAGCAAATTCCGATCAGCGACCGCGGACCTGTCGCGCCCTTGCTCGGCCGTTTTCGATTAGCTTCCAAAACGGTTTCGACGATGTCTTCCCAGTCAGGACAAACTGCAACCAAACGATCCAGCAGCGTGGGATCCCGCTCGATCTGGCCGAGCGCTTGAGCGCGCCATTGGTCGTTGAAGCTGATGCTCATCAGCGCTAGGCATTCGACGACCGAACTGTCAGGCGGCAAGTGTTCCAGGATTGCCGTCACAATGCCGGTCCATTCTTGAAGCAGACGCCACTGCGTAGCGGCGGCCCCGGTCTCCAATTTCTCTTGAAGGAGATCAATCAGCAAGAGGAAGCGAATTCGCCAAGGTTGGGGCCTGAGGTCCTCGACGTAAGCGTCCACGACTTCCACGACTTCGCGGATGTCGGCTGGAAAGTGCTCGTATAAGGTCATGGTGGCTCTCCATCCGTCCAATGCCCTCTAGTTCCTTTGGCTAGCAGGTGCCTTTGCAAGCAGAGCAGATTTGCCCGGAGCCGCCTATCCACTTGTGCGTGACGCAACGCGGAGTTGGTTCTCTACGTGTCAGTGCGACGATGCAGCACAAATACACTCTGTCATCGAGTCCGGTGAGGATGAACCGCCGTTCGTTTAATCAGATCGGTTGCTTCGATGCCTAGCGCCTCCGCGATTCGGCCGAGCACTGTCACGCTGGCCGATACATCGGCCCGTTCAATCGCACCGATGTAACGGACACTCAGTCCGGCGCTATCGGCCAACTCTTCCTGCGTCATCTTCTTCACATGGCGTATCCGACGCAAATTGATCGCCATGATCCCCTTTAGATCCATGGCGACTAGGGAACCGACATCGGAACGATCGTGCCAGGAACGATCGTCCCGATTCGTGCGCCGCCATGTTATTCATTTCTTCTGAGGGTGGGCCTGGTTTACCGCTTCCGGGGAGCCCCGTGATGCGCCCCATGCATCGCGCCGCGACAAAACGTCTCCCGATTCTTTCGCATTCTGCGAAAGTTTCGCAGTACATGGAACTGTGTGCAACGTTGCTTCGGCCGGAGAGGGGATGATCGCAATGGACGGGATTGCATTCCAAGATCAGCCGCCGTTGACCGACCGCGTCAACGCGTATGACGAGGAACATCTTGCAATTTATCTTCGGTTGCTAATGGCTGAAGAAGAGGGCGCCGACTGGCGTGAGGTCGTCCAGGTGATCTTCGGTCTCGACCCTGCTCGAGAACCCGATCGTGCCAAAATTGTCCATGACAGCCACCTCGCTCGCGCCAGATGGATGACGGAGGCAGGTTATCGGTATCTGTTGGAACCGCGGATGCAGTGAGCAGGCCGTCGTGCTCTGTATTACGCAAATTGCGATCACGCGCGATGCAACCTTTGGGTCTAGTTTGCTGGACGGTCTTTCCGGATCGTGGCGTGTCCCTCGTTCGGGACGACAGAACAAGAAACGAGAGGAAACACCATGCCCACCCAGTACTGGCGCTCGCCGGAGACCATCGAACGCCTGAATCGCCTTGAGCGCCCCGGCTTCGCCCTCGAATTCCTCCGCCGCAATGCTGACTACCGCCGCGACTTCGCCCACACGCAGCGCCAGATTGCGCGTGACGGCGGTGATGCCGAGACCCTTCGTGCGACTTTCGCACGGCGATGGAGGTTGCGGTTTCGCACATGACCCCGCCGCTCCTGTTGGTCAAGAACCAACCATCTGGCTGCCCGAGGCATCACCTGGAACTTTGCTCCTGGAGCCCGCGCCGCCGGGCTTCGATGCTCTTCGTTCCATCGACCGCAGTGCTTTTGGGCAGTCGCTCCTCGAGTGGACGGATCCCGACGGTCGCGAACTGGTGATTGCGGACGGATCGGGTGAGCTTCATGTCCGGATGCGTGACGAGCAGGGCGTACGACGTCCCGCCGTGCTTCTGCCTATCGACAGCATGGCGGAGCTGCGGCTCGACGTCGCGTTACACTTCGTCCGCCGGCTTGGCGGCCAGAGTATCGGCCTTCTACCAGCGGCCCTGCAGCTGACGTCCTTTCAGAGACGGCGATTGATTCAGCTCCTTCACGCCTTCGACGTTCACGACCTGGGCGGCGGTCCGCGAGACGTGGCAGCGAAGGTGCTCGCCTCCGACCACGCCCAGCGTCGTTCGGTCGAGTGGAAGGATTCGCATGCCCGACGTAAGGCGAACCGGCTCATTCACGATTCGATCGCCCTGGTCGAACGGGGCTATCTGAAACTCCTGCGCGGCCTCTGACCGGCCCTTCGATCCCTCCAAGCTATCCGCCATGACGACGTTAGCCTGCGCCCCGCTGGTAGCGCCCGGGTTCGGCTGGTCGCGAACGGGGGACACGCATGTTCAAAAACTTTCGTCCACCCCCAACGCCCGAATTCTCCGCCATTTTGGCCCCGACACGCCGCGCCTTGGCTGCGGCGCTTTCAGGCAAGACGGAGATCTCCCATGCTCGACAGGCCCGCGCAGCTTTCCACGCGCTACGTGCGCACCCCCGAGGCCGCGCGCCTTCTCGGAATCTCGCCACGCACGCTCGAGAAATATCGTTGCCATGGCAATGGCCCGACCTTTCGCAAGCTCGGCGGTCGCGTTGTCTACGCCATCGGCGATCTCGAAGCCTGGGCCGATCGGGCCGCCTGCAGCTCAACGTCGGATCCGCGCTACGTGGAGGCCCGCGCCGCTAGCCACGCGCATCGCTAAAGCAAGGCCCGCCATGTCGTCGCGTCGCCTCATCACTCCCAGCGAGCGAAGCAAGCTCGACCCGTTCGTTGTCGCCACCGGCGACGCCAGCCCGCGCGACCAGCGAGACCTGATGGAGCGGCCATTCTTCTCGCTTGCCAAGGCCAAGCGGACGGCGCCGATCGTCTACCAGGCCGGCGACGTGCGCGTCGAGGTCTATGCAGTCCCAGAGCACGGTATGGCGACCATTTGGGATGCCGACGTGCTGATTTGGGCGGCAAGCCAGATTGTCGAGGCCGAGAACCTTGGTCTGAAAACCTCGCGTTTCCTGCGCTTCACGCCCTACCAGCTTCTGACCGCAGTCGGCCGGCGGACCGGGGCCCGCGACTACAAGCTCCTGAAGGGCGCGCTGGCCCGCCTGCAGGCGACCGTTATCCGCACCAGCATCCGGCAGGACGAGCATTGGCGGCGCCACCAATTCTCCTGGATCAACGAATGGGAAGAATGCGCGCGGCGCGATGGCCGCGTGCAAGGGATGGAATTTGTTCTTCCCGACTGGTTCTATCGCGGCGTCATCGATCGCTCACTCGTTCTCACGATCGATCCCGCTTACTTCAGCCTGACTGGCGGGATTGAGCGTTGGCTTTACCGCGTCGCGCGCAAGCATGCCGGCCGACAGCCGAAAGGCTGGATCTTCGAGATCGCACACCTTCACGCGAAATCCGGCAGCCTGGTGCGTGTCTCTGATTTCGCGCTGCAGATCCGGCGCCTCGCGGTACGCCAGCCGCTTCCCGGCTACCAGTTGCACATCGAACGCGAGGCGCGCCGCGAACTGCTCCGCATTGTGCCATCGAAATTATCCACAATCCCTGTGGACAGTGCTGTGGAAGCACTCGGGACTCCGCACGCAAACCGTATCGGTATTTCGCACGCAGCCCTATCGGGACTTCGCACGCATGACTCTTATTTAGAGTCTAACTTAGAGTCTAACTTAGACTCTAACTGTTGTAGTGGGCCCGTGCGTCTTGCGGATAACGCCGACGCGTCGTCGTTCGCTGACCCGCCGTCGACCGCGCTCCCAAGTCAACCATCTCTGCCCCTTCTCGACGACAAGGCGGGAGGCAGGAGATGATCGTCGCGCTCCTTAACCAGAAAGGCGGTGTCGGCAGGACGACGCTCGCTCTTCACCTCGCCGGTGAATGGGCGCTGCGCGGCAAGCGGGTGACCCTGATCGATGCCGATCCGCAGAGCTCGGCATTGGACTGGTCGAAGCAGCGGGCGCGGGAAAACGTCGCACGGTTATTCGGCGTCGTTGGCCTCACGCGCGATACGCTCCACCGCGACGCGCCGGAGATCGCACGCACCGCCGACCACGTCGTCATTGACGGCCCGCCGCGCGCTGCCGGTTTGACGCGTTCGGCGCTGCTGGCGGCTGACCTGGTGGTGATCCCCGTGCAGCCGTCGCCGCTCGACGGCTGGGCCTCGGCGGAGATGTTGTCTCTGCTGCGCGAGGCCCGCATCTATCGTCCACAGCTTGCCGCGCGCTTTGTGCTCAACCGCTGCGACGCACGCACGGTCATCGCCCGCGAAACAACCGAGGCGCTTGCCGATCATGATCCGCCGGTGCTCGTCAGCGCCATTGGCCAACGCGTCGTCTTCGCGGATGCCGCGCAGTCCGGCCGACTCGTCTTCGAGCTTGCCGAAGGGAGCGCTGCCGCCCGCGAGACCGCCGCGTTCGCCGCTGAAGTCGCGAGGATCGCACCATGAGAGAGCGCTCCACCAAGCGCGGTTTTGCGACGCGACCTGGCGATGTGGAGCGCTGGATCAAGGCCAGCGATACGCCGCAGCGTTGCATGGATGATGCCGCGGCCTTCACCGCGAGGCTGACAATCGATGTCACGCCGACGCTGCGCGGCCGCATCAAGATCGTCGCGTTCAAGCGTCGCGTGACCGTCGCCGACATGCTGCGCGAATTGCTGGCGCGAGAATTCCCCACTGATGCCGGAGAGCTGTCATGAACGACGATGAGGCCTTACCGCCGCGTGCTGTGTCGTCCTCGCATCGGCGCGGCGTTGCGCTCACTCAAGTCGAACTAACCTGGATCGAGAAGAGGATCGAGCATTGGCTGCGCTTCGGCCGGCGCACTGAAGAGAAGATCCTCGACCGTCGCCGCAGCATATCAAGTTTTGCACCCGGCAGCATCTTCGGCTTCGTGCGCTGGGCATCGAACGACTACGGCACTGTCATCTCACGCATGGATATCGTGCGCGCGATGGAGGTCGGTAGACCCAATCAGACGCTGCCTTTCGTGCGGCCCGGCGGCGAGATCCTGCTGCGTGTCGACAGCTGGCCGAAAGTCGAGCGTGTGCTACAGGCGGTCGACGCCATCGAGGCGCTCAACATCGATCCGGCCGACGTCGCGCCGGAATACTGGCGACATCTCCACAACCGCCTCACCGCCGGCCACGAGCCGCGCGCCTACACGCGCGAGCAGCATATGGCCTGGCTCAAACGCTGGAGCGTCACGCCATGACCCCCTTCGGCTACGTCATGGTGACGTACATCGCGATGCTGGCCGCCAGCTGCCTGGCGTTGTTTCATCCCGCGCCGCGGCTGATCTGGAACGCCACCGCGAGCACGCCGACAGGGTTTTACGCGCTGCATCCGGTTGGAGAGCTGCACGCCCTGGAGCTGGTCGTGGTGCGGCTACCGGCGCCGATCGCGAGCTTCCTCGATGATCGCGGCTTTCTTCCGAACGGTGTGCCGCTGCTGAAGCACGTGATGGCGCTGCCCGGGCAGACCGTGTGCCGGTCCGACGACGCCATCACGGTGGATGCTGTCGATGTCGGCGCCGCACACAATAGCGACCATCTCGGCCGTCCGCTGCCGCGTTGGAGCGGTTGCCACACCCTCGAGCCGGGCGAGGTCTTCCTCATGAACCCGACCGTCCCGGACAGCCTGGACGGACGCTATTTCGGCCCGCTCCCCGTCACTTCGATCGTCGCGCGCGCGGTCCCGCTTTGGACCGACGAGGCCGGCGACGGCCGTTTCGTCTGGCGCGCCGCCACCCATTGACCCGCTTCCCAACCCAGCAACCAAGGAGGATTCCCATGGCTCAAATCGGTCAGTTCACCCGCGATAAGTCTACCTTCACCGGCCGCATTCAAACGCTTTTCTTCGAGCGCCATCTCATCCTCACCCCAGTCGAATCCTCGGATGCCGAGAATGCGCCGGACTACCGCATCCGCCTCGGCGATGCCGACGGTCCGGAGATTGGCGCGGGCTGGAAGCGCACCGGAGAGAAGGCCGGCGATTACGTTTCGCTCATCATCGACGACCCGACGCTTCCGCGGCCGATCCGCGCCAATCTCTTCCAGTCGGGCGATGACAAATCGGTCTGGACGCTGAACTGGAATCGTCTGCCCCAGCGCGCCGAACGGGACTGATCGCATGCAGGATCCTGTCGCGCGTGCCGGCAACCAGGCGCATCAACGGTCCACCTCTTTGTTCGGAGGAAAGCCGTCTCACCCCTTCGTCCCGCTCGAACGCCAGTCGGCCTCCGTGCAGACCAGCGGTCGAGGGCGGGGCCGCCCGCCGCGCATACCCTTGCCGGACGAGAGCATGACGGGTTGCTCGCGTCATGGTGGAGACGCGGCGGGCCTTGCCATTCTCCTGATAACCGTTCTGCTGATGATTGGCGGCACGATGCCGGCAGTGTCCGCAGAGAGAGCGCCGGCGCGCGGTCAACCTGCGAGCGACCGCTATGTCACTTATGTGGCGGAAGCCGCGCTGCGCTTTGGCATTCCGACTGCATGGATTTGCGCCGTTATGCGCATCGAGAGCAATGGCGATCGGCGTGCCGTCTCACCTAAAGGCGCAATCGGTCTGATGCAACTTATGCCCAAGACCTGGGCGGACATGCGCGCTCGCTATGGTCTCGGACGCGATCCCTTCGATCCGCATGACAACATCTTGGCTGGCGCCGCATTCCTTCGTGAACTGCACGACCGCTACGGCTCGCCGGGCTTCCTCGCGGCCTACAATGCGGGTCCTGGCCGCTACGAGGATTACCGCGACAGACATCGTCCGCTGCCGGCGGAGACGAAGGCCTATGTCGCGGCCATCGCCCCTTTTGTCGATGCGGAGGGGACGCCAGAGCCTCTCCTCCTGGCGGCCTCCTATCGTTCATCCTGGACACGGGCGCCGCTCTTCTTCGCCCGCGCTGACGTTCCGCCTGCTGCCGCGTCACCGACGCCCGATGGACCGCCGCACGGCATGCCGACTGCAGTTCCAGTGCGCGATCTCTCGGCCATCGCGCCGCAGTCGGAGGGCCTGTTCGTCGCGCTCTCGACACCGGGACGATCGCAATGAATGCGCGGCGTCGCCAACATCATGATGCCGATCGACACGCGCCCGTAAGCACCCACGCTGCGGACACCGGGACCGTTGTCGTGCAAAGGCGGCTAGCCACGGCCATCCGTTGCCAATTCGTCCTTCGGCGTGTTTCAGGGAACATCGGCGAACAGGAAGGAGCAGGCGAGGGAGAGGAGCAGGCAACGACCGAACGAGGGCGAGATAAAAGGCCGCAATGTGCGGCTCGGTCGGTCGGTTGTTTGTGCTTCCATTTTTCCTCGGGTCCGCAACGTGCGGCTTCGGCGCGCAATGTGCGCCTCACCATCAACTCATTGCACGGATTCTGCTTCTTGCACATTACCGAGGTAGCCAATGGCTGAAGAGAATGACTTTCAGCCTCGGCCTGGCCGCATCCGCTCTTCGCGCGCCCAGCGGGCAAAACCCTTTATCGCCCAAGCGCTCGCTGCCGCTCAGCGCGCCGGTGGCGGCATTTCACGAGCCGGCCATCTCGTGAGCCACCGTCATTCGCGCTTCGGCCGCGGCCGCCTCGCCAGTGTGCGGGCAAACCGCCTGCTTACCGGCCGCTCGCGTCTGGTGACGATCAAGACCCGGGTTGTCAGGCATAGGGCGAGATCAGCGCCGCTCACCGCGCACCTCGGCTATCTCCGGCGCGAGGGCGTCACCCGGGACGGGGAGAAGGCCCACCTGTTCGGCCCGGACACAGAGGATGCCGATCCCAAGGCCTTCGCTGAGCGGTGTCAGAATGACCGCCACCATTTCCGTTTCATCGTCTCGCCCGAAGACGCGCCGGAGATGACTGACCTCAAAGGTTTCGCCCGCGAGTTGGTCGGCCAGATGGAAAAGGATCTTGGCACCAGGCTCGACTGGCTGGGCGTCGATCACTGGAACACCCAGCACCCGCACGTCCACATCATCGTGCGCGGCGTCGCCGAAGACGGCCAGGACCTCGTCATCTCCCGCGACTACATCAAAGAGGGGATGCGCGCTCGCGCCCAGGACCTGGTCACGCACGAACTTGGACTGCGCTCCGATCTCGACATCCGCCGCTCGCTCGAGCGCCAGGTCGAAGCCGAACGCTGGACACAGCTCGACCGCCAGCTTGTTCGCGACGCTGACCGGCATGGCGTCATCGACCTTGCGCCCAATCCGGCCGAGCCGCCTGATCAGTTCCATGCGTTGAAGGTCGGCCGGCTGCGCCGCTTGGAGAGCCTTGGCCTCGCTCATCAATTTGGGCCAGGCCAATGGGGCATGGACGAGACCGCCGAGACGACGTTGCGCGCACTCGGCGAGCGCGGCGACATCATCAAACGCATCCACCGCAGCCTGACCGAACGCGGCATCGAGCGCGGGACGGCGAGCTACGTGCTGGCAGGCGAAAGCCTCGACGTCCCCCTTATCGGACGCCTCGTCGATCGTGGTCTTGACGACGAACTCAAGGGGACCGCCTATGCCGTAGTCGACGGCGTCGACGGCCGCACCCATCACATCCGGTTGTCCGACCTCGATGCCGCTGACGACAGCGCACCCGGCTCGATCGTCGAGCTGCGCAAATTCGAAGACGCGAGAGGGCAGCGTCGCGTGGCGCTTGCCGTCCGTTCCGATCTCTCGATCGAAGCGCAGGTGACGGCGAGCGGCGCGACATGGCTCGACCGCCAGGCCGTTGCACGCGACCCTGTGGCGCTCGGCCAGGCCGGCTTCGGCGCCGAGGTCCGCGACGCCATGCAACGGCGGGCCGAGCAGCTTATCGAGCAGGGTCTCGCCGAACGCCAGGCGCGTGGACTGGTGTTTGCGAAGAACCTCATCGGCACGCTGCGCCATCTTGAGATCCAAGCTCTCGGTAACCGGCTCGCTGCCGAGACCGGCCAACCGTTCAACCCGTCGGCCGCCGGCGAATATGTCACCGGCACCTATCGGCAGCGCTTCGCGCTTGCCTCCGGCCGCTTCGCGATGCTCGACGACGGTCTGGGCTTCCAGCTTGTGCCTTGGACGCCCTCGCTCGACAAGCAGCTCGGCCGGCATGTCTCCGGCATCGCTCGCGCCGACGGCGGCATCAATTGGGATTTCGGGCGGAACCGGGGGCTCGGCCTGTGAGCGATCCTTCCAATCACCGACGTCAGGAAAGCACTGCCGCCATGTCCGCGACCAAGATTCTCTGGGGGCAGGTCATCACTGTCTTCGCGATCGTCCTGCTGACGATTTGGTCTGCGACGGAATGGACCGCCTGGCGGCTCGGCTTCCAGCCGCAGCTCGGGCAGCCCTGGTTCGAACTGCTCCATTTTCCGTTCTATCTCCCGCCGGCCTTCTTCTGGTGGTGGTATGCCTACGATGCCTACGCACCCTCAATCTTCATCGAGGGCGGCTACATCGCCGCATCCGGCGGCATCATCGCGGCCGCCGCTGCGATTGGCATGTCGGTCTGGCGCGCTCGTGAAGCGAAGAACGCTGAGACCTACGGTTCTGCGCGCTGGGCTGAGGCAAAGGAGATCGAGCAGGCCGGATTGCTTGGACCTGACGGCGTCGTGCTCGGCCGGTTCGAGCAGACCTATCTTCGCCATGATGGGCCGGAGCATGTCCTGTGCTTCGCGCCAACCCGGAGCGGGAAGGGCGTCGGCCTCGTCATTCCTTCGCTGCTGACTTGGCCGGGCTCGGCGATCGTCCACGATATCAAGGGAGAGAATTGGCAGCTCACCGCCGGCTTCCGCACTCGGCATGGCCGCGCGCTTCTGTTCGATCCCACCAACGCGAAATCGTCGGCCTACAATCCGCTGCTGGAGGTCCGCCGCGGCGAGTGGGAGGTTCGCGACGTCCAGAATATCGCCGACATCCTGGTCGACCCGGAGGGCAGCCTCGAGAAGCGGAACCACTGGGAGAAAACCAGTCACGCGCTCCTGGTCGGCGCGATTCTCCACGTCCTCTATGCCGAGGAAGACAAGACGCTCGCTGGCGTTGCTGCGTTCCTGTCCGATCCCAAGCGGCCGATCGAGACGACGCTTGCCGCGATGATGCGGACGGCGCATCTCGGCGAGGCCGGCGTCCATCCAGTGGTCGCTTCCGCTGCGCGAGAACTGCTGAACAAATCCAGCAACGAACGCTCCGGCGTCCTGAGTACCGCCATGTCGTTCCTGGGTCTCTACCGAGATCCGGTGGTGGCGCAGGTCACCCGGCGCTGCGACTGGCGGATCACCGACATCGTCGGCGGAGAGCGAGCGACCACGCTTTACCTCGTCGTGCCGCCCTCAGACATCAACCGCACCAAGCCGCTGATCCGCCTAATCCTCAACCAGATCGGCCGCCGCTTGACCGAGGATCTCCAGGCCAAGGCCAGCCGGCGCCGGCTCCTCCTGATGCTCGACGAATTCCCGGCGCTCGGCCGGCTCGACTTCTTCGAGTCCGCGCTGGCCTTCATGGCGGGTTACGGCATCAAGAGCTTTCTGATCGCCCAATCGCTGAACCAGATCGAGAAAGCCTATGGGCCCAACAACTCTATCCTCGACAACTGTCACGTTCGGGTCAGCTTCGCGACCAATGACGAGCGGACCGCGAAGCGGGTGAGCGATGCCCTCGGCACGGCGACCGAGATGAAGGCGATGAAGAACTATGCCGGCAGCCGGCTCGCGCCTTGGCTGGGTCACCTGATGGTGTCGCGGTCGGAGACCGCCCGCCCGCTGCTCACCCCAGGCGAGATGATGCAGCTCCCGCCATCCGATGAGATCGTCATGATGTCGGGTCTCCGTCCGATTCGGGCCAAGAAGGCGCGCTATTACGAGGACGCGCGCTTCCAGGAGCGCATCATAGCGCCGCCGACGCTGACCAAACCCAATGGCGGCCGGCTGGACGATTGGAGTTCACGGCCGCTGCCGCCGCGCCCATCGGCATTGCAGGCGCCGACTGACGGCCAGACGGATGACGAAGATCCAAAGACCGCCGATCGCCGGCGGCAGCCGGAACTCGATCGAGACACGGTGGAGAATAAGGAACCACTCGAGAACGAGTTCGCTTCGGACCTCGTCGATGAGCTCGATGAAGATGTCCCGCGAATCAGGCGCATGAACGACATGATGCAGGGCGTCGCTCGCCAAGCGTCGCTCGATCCCGGCGACGATCTCGGATTGTGAGGCAGGCATGACCGCCCCAAAGAAGAAAGCCCAGATGTCAGTTTATCTCGACCCTGACGTCATGACCTCGCTGTCTGCTTACGCCGCCCGGCGCGAGCAGCCGCTTTCGCTCATCGCCGAAGCCGCCATTGCATCCTTTCTGTCGCCGGACGCCGATGAGCGGCGTGAAGCCGCCATCGCCAAGCGCCTAGACCAAATCGATCGCCGGATCGCGCGCCTTGAGCGGGACGTCGGGATTTCAGTCGAGACCATCGCTCTCTTCATCCGCTTCTGGCTCACGACGACACCGCCGCTCCCCGAACCAGCCTCCAAGGCCGCGAGGGCACAGGCCGGAGCGCGTTATGATAACTTCGTCGCGACGCTGGGCCGGCGACTAAGCCACGGGCCACAGCTGAGGCAGGAGATCCCGGGTGACGTGGATAGCGTTCAGTCTTATTCCCGCCCAGAACCAGCGGGGTCCGAAGGTAATTAGGGAACCGCAACAGTCGCCAGCCCCGCTCCGGCCCCATTCGTCTCAGCGGATTATTGAGCGCCTGCGCGAAAAGTTCTGTTCACGGAGGCGCCGCGCTGCGTGGCGCGAAGCTCGTAGTCGTTCCGAATGGAACTATTGTCATAAGCGCCGGCAATATCCTTCGACGTTGCGAGCTCAAAGCCAGCGGGGTCAAGCCAACTAACGCGGGCGCCGTGGGGAACAGGTATCACGTTGTATCGTGGTCGCGCGCCATTGGTTCCAGTCAATTCGACCGTCTCGGGAGCAAATGGTACGGCGGCGTGCTCTCGCCTGGGCAAGCTGTTCTGCCACTCGAGAAAAAGCTGCGGATCGATGTAGTCGTCGGGCTCGATATCCACGTGGTTTGCGTGCAACCAAGTTTCGAACTCTTCACGACGTTCGGCAGCGCGCTCTCGTGTGTGAGCTAGCCCTTGTGCAAGCACATAGGCGACGAACGGATCGTGTGTGCCCCATCGCAGCAGTTCGCGAGCCCAAAAGCCAAACCACGGTAAACCCGTGGTAACGCGCCACTCTGAAAGCGACGGTACCGCGTAGGGGTCGCCCGCGCCTGCCGACCAGGCCTGCGCGACGGCCGCTCCTATGGCGACACCCAACTTGAATTCGAGGTTGTCGGCAACGAAGCGCTGCCAGCTCCGAAGCTGATCCGCATCAGGTCCAGCGGCGTCCGCTGCTTGCATCCACCATGCCAGCACGTCTCGCCAGTTTGCGAGCAGCGCCTGATCGCCGACCGTGGCGCGCACCCGAAATCCGAACCCGCGATCATTAGAGAGAAGCATCCCGATTTGTTCGAATACGCGCAGCCGGGTGCCAGCATCATCAACCCCGTAGCTGTGTGCTGCTGCCATCAAAACTCGGATTTGAGGAGCAACCCCCTCGAAGCGACGGCCAACGATCGGAGAGAAGCCATATTGATAGAGACGCCGACGTTCGTCCGCGTCCGGGTAGACGGTTTCCACCACCGCGCGGCCACGCCGTATAAACGCTTGCTCCATCCATTCTTCTTGGGCGGCAGCAACCGCGGTGAATGTTCGCCGCCATAGTTCGATGAGCTGAGCTTCGGCTTCGGCGCCCGTCATGCTCACTTCGTCTGCGCGTGCGACCTCCTCCAGCGCCGCGAGCAGCACGCCGTCAAGTTCATCAAGACTATCTGCTAGGCGAGCGCGAAGTCCGCTCGCTCCCTCACCAGCCTCGGGACTGATATTCGGCGGAAGGACCTGATCGAGCCAGTCCAGAAATCGGTTAGGCGGCAGCCCAAGAACGCTGATTGCACGATCGCGGATTGCGGTCAGGAGCATGGCCAACGGACTCTCGACCGCATCAGCATCGCGTTCCTCGATCAGCAACGCCGTTCGGAGCTGTTCATAGTCTGTCACGAGATCACGACGTTGCCTGCGCTGAACCCCGACGAAACTGTCTGCCGTCGTGGAGATCGTGGTTGGGAGCGCTACAAGCGTCATACCCTCGATCCCTCGGGCGGCTCCGGGCCGTCCAGCCCGGCCTGCGAGATTGCGGAATTCCGCAGTGGAAAGTGGCGTTATTATCTGTTGCTCGTTCTCTGCGTCCCAAGAGCGCCGCTTCAGCGACGTAAGAAGAATTAAGTCGAACGGAAGGTTAACTCCCTCTGTCAATGTCGCGGTTGCGACCGTTATCGGGCAAATTCTCCGCTCGATCATTTCGGTCATCAGGCGCCGAAGCCGTTGCGGCATTTGGCCGTGGCTCGTCGCAATGCCCCGATCAAGGAGCGCGAGCTCGAAGGAGTCGACGCCGCAATAGTCGATACAAGCAGCCCGTGCTTCGTCGTAGCGCCCGCGCATTTCCCCGTCAGGCGCCGAGAAGCCAGGCGCTGTCGCCCATGTCGGCAGTTCGAGAGCTTCCTTGAACCAGCGCATCGTCTGTTCTGGTTCCTGCGCTACGGAGATAAGAATGCGTTGATCTTCCTCGACCAAGTGAAGAGCCGTCCAAAGTACGGTTAGACTATTGAAGCGATTGAGACTATTCCGCATGCCCGCTGGCAATTGCGGCATTTGTTCGATTCGAAGCCGGAGATACAAGGGCTGCTCCTGGCCACGCAGATACAGCGGTCGCCCGTTCATGATATCGAGAAGGATCCGGCACGGGCGGTTCGGTGTTGTTTCCAAAACGCCGATAACCTGTCGAGTGCTTCGATAACGCACTCCTACGGCTTCAGCGTCGGGCCGCCCCTCGACCCAACGTGCTACAGGCAGGGATGCGCCTCCTGCCACCGCAGTGAGCGCGATTCGCACGACGTCCGGCCGCCTTGCGAGAACGCGCGATATGAAGCTTTCGAGCCGGAGCGAGCGATTGCGGTGCTCCGAAAAACTGATCCTGGTGTTCTCCCCACTCTCCGGAACCACCTGGTGTGCTTCGTCAATGACCACAAGCCGCAAGCGCCCAAGCAAAAGGGGACCAAGGTAGCGCATCAGCGCATCCGCCTTTTCTACCGTCACGATGAGCACGGTCGGTTGTTCACCGCTCAGCCAATAATCCGTGATGCCCCAGTCCGCGCCGTCATAGAGTCCGGTGACGATCATCTCATCGCCGAGCTCACCTCGAAGCTTAGCCTCCACTTCACCAGCTAGGGCGCGCGAGGGCACGAGATAGATTGCCAAGGGGGCGACGTCCTCGTGCCCCCGTAGCAGCAACTCTTTGACCAACGCCATGTTGGCGACCAGCGTTTTGCCAGATCCAGTTGGTGTACAAAGAGCAAAGGAACTGTCCCTCAACAGGCGCTCCAGCCCCTGCAATTGCGAGGTCCAGAGAATACCGCGCCCCCGGCTGAATTGTCCCCGAGCGTAGGCCAGGAGCTTCGAACGTCGGTCGGGATTGAGGTCCGATAGCGCATTGAGGGGACGATAGATGCTTGCGCGTCTGAAGCCATCCGCTACCTGCTTCAGCAGTCCCACGAGGAGCGAGGCGTCGTCGCTGAAAACACGCGCGGCCATTCCATCAAGGGCGTTGAGCTTCTCCATCGCGCGGCCGCTGCGCTCATCATCCCCACGTCGTAGACTGTCAGCCAGGAGCCCGAGGCAGCGCACGAGCTCGACGGTGAAGAGCCAAGTTACTCGGTCATCATCGTCGAACGCGTCTAGGTCGGGTCTAGCCAATTTTTCGGAGGCGTCTGATCTCGTCAGATCGCTGTGGGATGCCCAAAACTCGGCCGCCCGCTCCAGCACGTTGTCAAAATCCGCACGCAAGAAGGCAGCGTACAGAGCGACCCCATCGTGCTCGCTATCAACCTGCCCCAATAGACCGGACGCCATTGCTGGGAGGCCGCCAAGTTGGTAGGCGGCAGCAGCAAGTATCTCGATCGGAACAACGGCGCGGATGCTATCCGCTGCTCGCGTCAACCACTCAAGGATTTCGCCTGTGCGGCGAAAGCAGGCGATAGCGCCTGGCGACGCCGGCCCTTCGACTTGCTGAAATATATGTGCTGCATGAAGGAGACGCCTTGCGTCCTGCAGCTGACCGGCGGATTCCTGGTCCGTCCATTGAATTGTAGGCACTTGCCATGTCGCCTGCAGACAGCGAACATACGCTCGAGCCTGTAGGCGCGAGAGTTCATTTTCCACGGCCAGTTGGCGGCGGAGATTGTTGGCCAGGTCGAGCCGTTCAGCATCAAATTCTGGCATAGCTCAGCCTACGTCCAGAGCGAAGAATACAGGCCATCGATGAGCAATTCTCCGTCGCTCAGGATGAGCTCAACGACCTGTAGGTCATGAGGAGCGGTGTACTCGTTCGGCAGTTCCTCCCAGCCGATCAGCACGTCTCCTTCCTCTCTCCGTTGCGCGCCGTTACCCGCGATCAGAATGAGGTTCGTGCGAGGCAGCGGCCGTGGGTGATCGAGGATCAGCGCCTCATCGAGCGACAAGATCGCCGCCGCATAGCCCTCCGGATCTCGCTGTTCTAAAAGCCTCTGCAGTTGGCGCAAGCCATGCGGCATCGGTGTGTCCCGATTTATTTCAAACCACACACCTTTCCCCGAACGTGTGCGCTCTCCAGTGTCCGGGTCGGTGATAAGCTCACCGAGCATCAGCTCATTGAAGACACTATCGGTGAGCCGGCGGCGCCATTTGGCCTCTCCAGCGATAAACCTCGATACCCGACCATCATCATCCAGAACGACTCCGATGAAGTCGCTCCCGAATCGGCCAAACACCTCGCGCCGCCGCCGCCCGTCTCGAGCCAGTGAGAATAAATAGGCCTCAACATCAGCGTGATACCGAAACAGGTAGATCGGCACGCGCCAAGCGTGACCGCCGACAAACGAATCGCGAAAAGCTTCCGTGAGCATTCCCGCCATCACCTCCCCGAAAAGACCGCGAAGCGCCTTCAGGGGGAGGCAGTTCGGATAGCAAGCCTCCTCGCCGGGAGCGCCAGCGTCCGGGTGAAGGTTGATCCCGATCTGAGCGTGGAAGTATTCCCGCGCGTCTGTGTGAGCCGACTCGAAGTACGGCCTTAGCCCGGCGATCAGGTCGTTGTCGGTGTCGGATTTTTGCTCGAGGAGAAGGTGGCCGAAACGCCCCCGCACGCTGTCGAAAGATTCGAGCCATTCGTCGAGCGCCTCGCTCGGGGGCGGACAGGTGTGCATCGTTGATAAAACGCCTCAACCAAAAATTGTCGATCGCCGGGAATATACCCTGTTATCGTTCGATGAAACTAGGCCTTTGGCGGTCGCAACGACCAAAACCGGGCCTACACGTGCAGTATGACCGTCGTCCATTGCAATTCCGAAAAAGTAGTCAGTAGCAACCTGGCCCCGCATCCCGGTTAGGATATCGCCTTCTATGCAGCAAGTATTTTTTCTCTGCCCTACGCCGGCCCCCTACGACATCTGAATACTTGTTGAACTAACCTATTTCCTGCCTTTTCTATCCATCCCCGTCGCCGATCGGTTGTTGCGATTGGCGTTCGACGGGGGACGATCGTGGTGGGCATTCCACTCCATTCGGAAGCGCTTTCGCGGGGCGCGCGCATGCTGCGCACCGCGCTTGGCCCCGCGATCGCGACCTTCCTCGAAGACCCCTCGATCGTCGAGGTGATGCTCAACCCCGACGGCCGGCTCTGGATCGACCGGCTGTCCGGCGGGCTGGAGGATAGCGGACGAACGATGTCCGCCGCCGACGGCGAGCGGATCGTGCGCCTGGTCGCGCACCATGTCGGCGCTGAGGTGCATGCCGAGAAGCCGCGCGTCTCCGCCGAGCTTCCCGAGACAGGGGAGAGGTTCGAGGGGCTTCTCCCGCCCGTCGTTGCGGCGCCGGCCTTTGCGATCCGCAAGCCCGCTGTTGCTGTTTTCACGCTGGACGACTACGCGGCGGCTGGGATCATGACGGTGGGCCAGGCGGGCGTGCTCCGCGACGCCGTCGCCGCCCGCAAGAACATCCTGGTCGCCGGCGGTACCTCGACCGGCAAGACCACCCTGACAAACGCACTACTGGCCGAGATCGCCGGCACCACTGATCGCGTGGTCCTGATCGAGGATACGCGTGAGCTGCAATGCCGCGCTCCGAACCTGGTCGCACTGCGCACCAAGGACGGCGTGGCGTCCCTGTCCGATCTTGTTCGGTCCTCCCTCCGCCTACGCCCCGACCGGATTCCAGTCGGCGAGGTACGGGGCAGCGAAGCCTTGGAGCTCCTCAAAGCCTGGGGCACGGGCCACCCCGGTGGGATCGGAACGATTCACGCTGGCACGGCGCTGGGCGCGCTTCGCCGCCTCGAGCAGCTCATCCAGGAAGCCGTCCTCACCGTTCCCAAGGCACTGATCGCCGAGACCATCGATCTCATCGCGGTGCTGCGCGGCCGCGGCCGCGAACGCCGCCTCGCCGAACTTGCTCTCGTCGCCGGCCTCGATCCCGCCACCGGCGATTACCGCGTCCAGTCTGCCGAGGCGGGCGGCCAATCCTCGATTCTCGGAGACCCGTCATGATCCAGTGTCCTTCCGCGATCCGTCGCGTTCGTCGCTGCTTCGCCGACCTCGCGGAGATTGCCTTCATCTCCATCGCCTTTGCCCCGGCGGCCTACGCCTCGGGCTCCTCGATGCCGTGGGAGACGCCGCTCAATCAGATCCTGGAGTCCGTGCAAGGTCCGGTCGCCAAGATCATGTCAGTCATCATCATCACCGTCACCGGCCTGACGCTCGCGTTCGGCGATACCTCGGGTGGCTTCCGCCGGCTGATCCAGATCGTCTTCGGCCTGTCGATCGCCTTCGCCGCGTCGAGCTTTTTCCTGACCTTCTTCAGCTTCTCCGGCGGAGCCTTGGTGTAATGGCCAGCATCGTCGATCCAGAAGTGCCGGGCTTCTTCGCGCCGGTCCATCGCGCGCTCACCGACCCCATCCTGATGGGCGGCGCGCCCCGCACGGTTGCGATCGCCAACGGCACGTTGGCGGCGGCAATAGCGCTCGGCCTCCACCTCTGGATTCCCGGGGCGTTGATTTGGGCCGTGGGGCATGCCGCTGCGGTCTGGGCGGCCAAGCGCGACCCGCTATTCGTGGACGTCGTTCGACGTCACCTCCGCTATCCATCCTATCTCGGCCAGTGAGGCTTGCATGCTGCACCTCGCCGAATATCGCAACCGTCCCCACAGTCTCGCCGACTTCCTGCCCTGGGCCGCTTTGGTCGAGAAGGGCGTCATCCTCAACAAGGACGGTGCGTTCCAGCGCACGGCGCGCTTCCGCGGCCCGGACCTCGACAGCGCAACGGCTGCCGAGCTGGTCGGCGTGACGGCCCGCCTCAACAACGCGCTGCGCCGTCTCGGCTCAGGCTGGGCGATCTTCGTCGAAGCCCAGCGCATCGCCGCCCAGACCTATCCGCACAACACTTTTCCAGACGCCGCATCAGCGCTGGTTGACCTGGAGCGGCGGGACGCATTCGAGGAGTCCGGCGCGCATTTCGAGAGCCGCTATTTCCTGACCTTCGTCTGGCTGCCGCCGGCCGAGGACGCCTCGCGCATCGAGGGCTGGCTCTATGAGGGCCGCGCGCAGAGCGGCGTCGATCCGCACGAGCTGATGCGCGGATTCGTCGACCGGACCAATCGCGTCCTGCAACTGGTCGAAGGGTTCATGCCCGAGGTGGCGTGGCTCGCCGACAGCGAGACGCTGACCTACCTGCATTCGACGATCTCGACCCGGCAACAGCGCGTACGCGTCCCCGAGACGCCGATGCATCTCGACGCGTTGCTCGCTGACGAGCCGCTCGCCGGTGGCCTCGAGCCGCGCCTCGGCAGTCATCACCTTCGCACGCTCACCGTGGTCGGTTTTCCGACCGCGACCCATCCCGGAATCCTCGACGAGCTGAACCGGCTCGCCTTTCCCTACCGCTGGTCGACGCGCGCGATCCTTCTCGACAAGACCGAGGCGGTGAAGCTGCTGACCAAGATCCGCCGACAGTGGTTCGCCAAGCGAAAGTCGATCGCCGCGATCGTCAAGGAGGTGATGACCAACGAGGCCTCGACACTGGTCGATAGCGACGCGGCGAACAAGGCCGCCGATGCCGATCTCGCCTTGCAGGAACTCGGCACCGACGATGTCGGTCAAGCCTACGTCACCGCGACCGTCACCGTCTGGGACGAGGATCCCGGTCTCGCCGCCGAGAAGCTGCGCCTCGTCGAGAAGGTGATCCAGGGTCGTGACTTCACCTGTATGCCCGAAGGGGTGAACGCGCTCGAAGCCTGGCTCGGCTCTCTGCCGGGGCACGCCTACGCCAACGTCCGCCAGCCGCCGCTCTCGACACTGAACCTCGCCCACATGATTCCGCTGTCGGCGGTCTGGGCCGGGCCAGACCGCGATGAGCATTTCCGCAGCTCGCCACTCTTCTTCGGCAAGACCGAAGGCTCGACACCGTTCCGCTTCTCGCTGCATGTTGGCGACGTCGGCCACACCCTGATCGTCGGCCCGACCGGCGCCGGCAAGTCTGTGCTGTTGGCGCTGATGGCGATCCAGTTCCGGCGCTACCGGAAGAGCCAGATCTTCGCCTTCGATTTCGGCGGCTCGATCCGCACGGCGGCGCTTGCCATGGGCGGCGACTGGCACGACCTCGGCGGAAGTCTGTCGAACAGCGCTGAAGACTC